>NZ_JBKYAR010000036.1:0-22632 GCF_047023275.1 Faecalibacillus sp.
TAATGGTTAATATAATTTGCGGTTGTGTGGTGTGTTAAATCTGCGGTTTAACAGTCGACTTGGATTTTATTTAATGATTCGTGAAATGAAAAGTACTTCTTATCAATCAACTATGAAAAATGAAGTAAAAGATGGTTCTCATATGAACTTTATATTAAAAGTTATTATCTGGATATCTTGTGCACTTCTTTATTGTTGTGAAGTTTCACCTGTCTTTTTCCGTTTAGAAAATGGTACTCATACAAATATTATTTCTATTATTGGTGCTATTATTATGGCTCTTGGAATCTTATTAGAATCTGTTGCAGATTTGACTAAAAATAACTTTAAAAAGAAACATCCTAAACAATTTTGTAATATTGGACTTTTTAAAATTGTTCGTTGCCCAAATTACCTTGGTGAAGTATTGACATGGACTGGTGTTTTCCTTTCTGGTATAACTGCCTTACAAGGTGGAATTCAATGGATAGTAGCTCTTAGTGGATGGATATGCATTGTCTATATTATGTTTGGTGGGGCTAGAAGACTTGAACTTCGTCAAAATAAAAATTATGGAAATGATCCCGAGTATCAAAAGTATGTAAAATCTACTCCTATTTTACTTCCTTTTATTCCTCTTTACAGTGTAGCTAAATATAAATGGTTGGTAGGATAGATTATGAATAAACAAAGAATAAAAAAACAAAGTGATTTAAATTTTAGTTTATCACTTGCTCTCTTTGATACATTGCCTGTCATTTTCTTTTGTCTTGGAATGCTTTTGATTGCCTCACGATTCCATAATGTATTTTTTCTTATAGGTATTATTTTATGCACTTTAGCTGGCTGTGGGAAAGTACTTTGGAAAATTCTTATTGCATCATCAGGATATAATATTTATCTTTTAAATCGTCAATTACGCATACTTATGCCACTAGGATTCTTTTTTGTAATTGTTGGTTTGATTACAGGAAGAAATACCATCCATTTTACAAAGCTTATTCAACAAATGATTGCCTTTCCATCTTGTATTTTCTTTGGAATTACAATCATTGGCATGATTTGTATGAGTATCTTTGCTTTTAAACTTGATAGTACAAAAGTAAAATCAAATTGGATTGAACAAATTACAAACGCTATTGCTCAAGGATGTTTTCTTTTAGGAGTTCTTAGTTTATTATTTTAGAAATAGATATCTTGAATCTAGAATTTGTTAAAAAATTCTAGATTCTTTTTTTTATACGATTAATGTTATAATAAAGAAAAAAGGAGGAATTTTATGAATGATGTTATCATAAGCGATGCTGTTAGATATATTGGGGTAGATGATACAACATTAGATCTTTTTGAAAGTCAATATATTGTTCCTAATGGCGTAAGCTACAATTCATATCTTATTTTAGATGACAAAATAGCTGTTATGGATACAGTGGATGCTAGAAAGACAAAAGAATGGTTTGAAAATTTAGAAAAAGAATTAAATGGTAAGGTTCCTGATTATTTAATTGTTTCTCATTTAGAACCAGATCACTCCGCAAATATTCAATTATTTGTTGAAAAGTATCCAAATGCCAAACTTGTTTTAAGTGCCAAAGCAAAAGCTATGCTTCCTCAATTCTTTGATATTGAAGGTTTAGATGAAAAATGTGTGGTTGTTAAAGAAGGAGAAGAATTAGATTTAGGAAATCATCATTTAAAATTTATCATGGCACCAATGGTACATTGGCCAGAAGTGATGGTTGAATACGAAACAACTGAAAAAATATTATTCTCTGCAGATGGATTTGGTAAATTTGGTGCTTTATCACATGATGAAGATTGGGCATGTGAAGCTCGACGTTATTATTTTAATATTGTAGGAAAATATGGTGTCCCTGTACAAACTTTATTAAAAAAAGCCAGTACTTTAGATATTAAAATGATTTGTCCTTTACATGGTCCTATTTTAAAAGATAATTTAGGATATTATATTGATAAATATCAAATTTGGAGTAGTTATCAAAGTGAAGATGACGGTGTTTTAGTCGCAAGTGCTTCTATCCATGGTAATACCAAAGAAGTAGCTTTAAAAGTAGTTGATTTATTAAAAGAAAAAGGAGTTAAAGTCGCTTTTAGTGATCTTACAAGAGATGATATGGCTGAAGCAGTTGAAGATGCTTTTAGATATTCTAAAATGATTTTAGCTGGAGCTACTTATGATGGTGGTGTCTTTAGCCCAATGGAAGATTTCTTACATCGTTTACAACATAAAGGATATCAAAATAAAACTGTTGGACTAATTGAAAATGGTTCTTGGGCACCTCTTGCAAATAAAGTGATGAAAGAAATGCTTACCCCTATGAAAAATGTTACTATTTGTGAAAATACTGTTACAATTAAATCTACTTACAAAGATGAAAACCTAGAAGCAATCAAGAAACTTATTGAAGAAATATGTCACTAAAAAAATCAGCATATGCTGATTTTTTTATATGATCTTTCCTTCAAAATGATCGAGTTCATGTTGTATGATTTGTGCTGTATAGCCTTTGAAAGTTTTAATTTTCTTTTTAAAATCTTGATCTAAATAACTTACCTTGATACTTTCATATCTTTGTGTCTTTCTTACACCTTGTAATGAAAGGCATCCTTCTTCTGCTTGATAAGTTTTTCCACTCGTTTTTAAAATCGTTGGATTAATTAAAATAAGATATTTATTTTCATCTAAAACAACCATCATATTTTTTAAATACCCAATCATATTTGCTGCCATGCCAACACATTGATCTTTATAGGCTTGAATTGTTTCTAACAATTCACTAGCAATATATAGATCTTCTTTTGTACATGGTTTTGATTTTTGTTTTAAAAAGAACTCATCCTTAATAATTTCTTTAACCATTTTTACCATTTATTATAATGAACAACAGATTCATCATAATTATCTTCCTTTTCTTTAATTTCATCTTGAGGATAACCAAAAGCAATAATTGAATGTGGAATTTGATCATTTGGTAAATCAAATAATTTGCTTTGAGCAAAAACACGATCCATTTGTGGCCATGTACCAAGCCAAACACTTCCAATACCTAAAGACCAAGCAGCTAGAATCATATTTTGTCCAGCGATAGAGCCATCTACTACAAAATAATCTTTAGAAAATTTAAAAGCTTTTGAATAATCTCCACAAATTAAAACTGCAAAAGCACATTCAAGTAATGGTTTAGCGGGTGTACCATTCGCTTCATACATTTTATGAAGTACTTCTTGATCATCAACAACAATAAATGACCAATCTTTTGAGTTAACACATGTAGGCCCTGACATTCCTGCTTTTAAAATCGTTTTGATATCTTTTTCATCTACTTTTTGATTTTTAAATTGTCGAACACTTCTTCTTGTAAAAATTGTTTCTAAAGTATTCATTATTGTACCTCCTTATATTTAATAGCTCTTGAAGGTTTTGAAGCAAAACTTTTAATTTGAGGAACAATAGTTGTAAAGTGTTTTGTTTGATTATGTTCATCAATTGCTTCTTGATTTTGCCATTCTTCAATGAAAGTAAAATGACTAGCATCATTGATATCTTGATAAAGATAATAAGAAATATTTCCTTTTTCTTCTCTACTTAAAATAATAAGTTCTTTTGTAAGTTTTAAAAATTCTTCTTGATATTCTTCTTTAATATAATTTTCTGCAACAATTTTAATCATAGTATCCCTCCATTAGTTGATATATCAACAGTATAATAAAATAATCTATTTGTCAAATAAAAAAATGCTATGCATTGCATAACATCTTAAAAATCTAAAGCTTCTTTTACAACATCAATTGGCATATCTTTATCTGTCCATAATTTAAATGAAGCAGCTCCTTGATAAAGCATCATTCCTAAACCATTAATTGTTTTACATCCTAATTTTTCAGCTTCTTCTAATAATTTCGTTTTTTCTGGCATATAAATAACATCTGAAACAATTAAATCTTTTCTTAAATATGAAGTATCTGGTAAAACCATTTGTCCTTCTAATTTCCCCATTCCAACATTTGTTGCATTTGTGAAAATTACAGATTCATTAATTTCTTTTCTTAAAGTTTCATGATCATTTAAATCAAATAACTGTGCTTTACATTGTGTTTGTGAATTGATTTTTTCAACATTTTCTAAAGCACGTTGCCATGATGCATCTTTAATATTAAAAATACTGATTTCTTTAACACCATCTAATGCAGCTTGCATCACGATTGCTGTAGCTGCTCCACCAGCACCAACAATTGTCATTTTTTTACCAATGATATCAATTCCTTGATCTTTTAAAGCTGACATATATCCTGTACCATCAGTAATTGTCCCTGTTAAAACACCATTATCATTAATAACGGTATTAATAGCTCCACACATTTTAGCAATTGGTGTAATGTGATCTAAATATTGTCCAATTGTTGTTTTATAAGGCATAGAAACATTCCATCCTCTAACATTTAAAGCTTTGAAACCTTTAACCGCATCTTCTAATTGATCTGGTTGAATATCAAAAGCTAAATATGCATAATCTAAACCTAAAGCACGGCATGCTGCATTGTGCATCACTGGTGATTTAGAATGTCTAATTGGTGTAGCTACTAAACCTAATAATTCTGTATGTCCTGTAATTCTTTTTTCCATTTTTATTTCCCCCAATATATTAATAAAAAAGTCTCTTCATCCCATAAGGACGAAAGAGACCATCGCGTTACCACCTTACTTCGCTATTATTTCACAATAATAACCTTACTAAGTACCTACATACTTATACACGTTAACGGGTGTTACCGGAGATATCTACTTATTTCAATACTCTACTCCAAGATGAATTCAACTACTCAATATAACTTTTTTTCACCAACCAAAAGCTCTCTACCTATATCTTAATAATCTACTATTTCTTTTCACTGTATTTAAGTGTATTAAACCACTTCATCATTTATTTGTCAAAGTTTTTTTATCAATATGCAATCTATTTATTGTTTTTAAATACAAACATCTATTATTTTTTCATCCATGTATGAGGACAGTATTCATCATAATCAATATCCCCATAAGCAACAAAACCTAATTTTTCATAAAAAGGTTTTGCTTGTAATTGTGCATGTAAACAAACATTTCCTTGAATCAAAGAACAAGCAGTATTGACAATATATTGTCCTACTTTTTTACCTCGATATTCTTTAATGACTGCAATTCTTCCAAGCACATTTGACTTTAAAGATTCATCATAATAAAAACGACATGTTCCTATAGGTTGATTATTTTCAAAAACAACAAGATGTTGACAAAGATCATCTAAATCATCAAATTCATCTTTAAATCCTTGTTCTTCCATAAAAACTTTAATTCTGATTTCTTTTGCTTCTTGAGGCAATTGATCATAAATTTTATAATTCATATTTTTCTCCTATAATAACATTGTTGCGACAACAATTGGAATTGTAATCACTGATAATAAAGTTGAAACAACAATATTTCTTGTAACGATTTTTACATTTGCATTATATTGTGTTGCCAGCATTAAAACCATTGATCCTACTGGCATCGCATTTGTAATAATTGTAATATTAGCGTAATAAGCATCAATATGCAATAAACGACACATAATCATTGTTACAAAAGGAACAATCATTAAACGAACAAAAGCAAAGACATAACTACGCCAATCTGTAAAACTATCTTTAATAGGATAAACTGCTAATGATGAACCAATCATCATCATTGAAAGTGGTGCTGTAAGTGAACCAACACTATTAATCGTATCCATAAGTACACTAGGAAGTTGAATATCGAATAAATAAATAAATATTCCTACAAAAATCAAAATAATTCCTGGTGTTAATAATTGTTTAAAATTTAATTTAAATTCACTATCGTCTCCTTTTGTTAGACACATAATAGCGTATGTATACACAAAAAAGTTAAAAGCCATATGAATAAGTGATGCATAGAAAACAGCTTCTTGTCCAAAAACATCTAATAAAACAGGATATCCCATAAATCCTGTATTCGCAAAAACGACCATACATTCATAAACAGGCCAATCTTTTTTAGGAAATGGAAAGATTCGATTAATGATTTTCCCTAAAATAATAAAACCGATATACATTAAAATACCTGCACCTATCATTAAAAAGACAATACTTTTATTATTTCCTTCAACCCCTGCAATAGAACTAATAATCAACATTGGTGAAGCAACATTGACAATTAAAGATGATATTTTTTTATTTGTATATTCATCAAAAATATGACATTTAAATAAAACAAACCCTAAAACAAGTAATAAAAACAATTTTAACATTGTTTGAAAGACAACCATGATATCCATAAATTTCCCCCTCTATAAATCTTTACTATCTTATCACAATTCAATTTTTTCTTTAGTTTTTTTCAAAAAACTAAAATAATATCATTTTTGCCTGTGTATCATAACAAAAAAATTGTAATAAAAGGGTTAATCCCAAATTATTACAATCTTTTAATTATTCTAACAAAGATTAATATAAATCTTTCTTTGTTCTCTTTAATTTTAAAAATAAAGTACCTAAACCAATAAAAATAATTAATAAAACAACAATCATATAGAAAGTTCCAATACCTAATGTTTTTGAACCTAATAAAGATAAATCAAATCCAAACCATCCTGTTGGTGCACCATAATTTAAAAAATTATAAGGAGCCAACATATCCTTGTACCATCTTATATGAAAAACTTGTCCTAAAACAATCACATAGCCTACATAAACAAGTGGTGGTACTACTGAATAGTAGACATGTTTTTCATCTGGTCTATAGCGTTCACTAAATAATAGAAAATCAATAATAGCAAGAACTGGTGTAATGAAATGTACACATAAACTTCCTGCTCCATTATTTAAATAGGCACCAATAAATCCTTGACTATTCGTTGGTGCAAGTAACAACATATAAACAAAGAATGTTAATGTAATGGAGATTGTTGCCATAAATTTAATAAGGTACATCCCTTGTGGTATATATTTTGCTTTTTTTAAATCATAAATAATGAAAATCACTAACATAATATCTATAAAGATATTGGATAAATTCGTAAAATACGTAAAAAACATCCAATGATCTAATGATTGTAACATTCCATAAAGAGATGCGACTACTGCAATGATTTTCATTATTAAAGAGATCTTACTCTTTTTCATTTTTATCACCCGCAACACTATATCACAATATATTTTGAAGTTCAAATGTTTTTATGAACTCTTTTTTTGATAAAGACGAATCACAAAAATAATGATGCTTAATGAAGCAAAAGCAACGAATAATGTTAATAATATATTTTGTGTAAATCCTGCAACAAGATATCCTATAAAACAAGCACTTGCGACAACTAAGGCATATGGAATTTGAGTAGTTACATGGTAAAGATGATTACATTGTGCTCCTGTAGAAGCCATAATTGTCGTATCTGAAATAGGTGAAATATGATCACCACAAACAGCACCCGCAAGAATAGAAGCAATGGAAATCACTAACATTGTTGACCCTTCTGGAAATAACGAAGTAGCCATCGGAATCAAAATACCAAATGTTCCCCAAGATGTCCCTGTTGAAAAAGAAAGACCTGCCCCAACAATAAATAAACATGCTGGTAAAATAGCTGTTGAAATAGAAGCAGATTGTAACGTATTATAAACAAATGCCCCTGCTTGTAACTGATTAGAAACTAAATCTCCTAAAGACCATGCAAGAACCAAAATCAAAATAGACGGAACCATTGCTTTAAAACCTTCAGGAATACATTCTACAAATTCATTATAAGAAATAATTTTTCTTGGAATATATAAAATAAAGACAAAGATCAACGTAACAAATGTCCCATAAACAAGCCCTCGCGAAGCATCACATTGACTAAAAGCAGTAATTAAATCTTTTCCATCAAAGAATCCTCCAGTATAAATCATACCAATAATACAACTCATAATTAAAACAATAACAGGTAAAATCAAATCTAGAACTTTCCCATTTTGATTATAAGAAATTTCTTCATTTGTCTGATAAGAATCATCCCCAAAATGAACATCGCCATTTTGGGCAGCTAATTCATGTTTTTTCATCTTTCCAAGATGAAATTCACTCCCAATAACATAACAAACCATGACAATTGTTAAAAGAGCATAAAGATTAAAAGGAATCGTATTTAAAAATAATTGAAAACCATCCCCTGATGTATAACCACTTACAGCTGCTGCCCATGATGAAATAGGTGCAATAATACAAACAGGTGCTGCTGTACTATCAATAATATACGCTAACATAGCTCTAGAAACCTTAAATTCATCTGTAATTTCACGCATCACACTTCCAACTGTTAAACAGTTAAAGTAATCATCAACAAAGATAACAACGCCTAAAATAAAAGTAGAAAACAAAGATTGTTTAGAAGATTTCATCTTCTTTTTAGCCCATTTTCCATAAGCTTGACTTCCCCCACTTTTAGTCATTAAAGTCACAATAATTCCTAACATTACTAAAAATATTAAAATTCCAATATTAGAAGGTTTACTTAAACAATTAACAACTGTATCAAACAATAAATTTAAACTTTCAACAAGATGAAAATTTGTCAGTAATAAAGTCCCTGAAACAATTCCAATGAATAATGAAATATAAACTTCTTTTGTTTTTAAAGCAAAAATAATTGCGATTACAGGCGGTAATAAAGCCCATATTGTCTTTACATAATTCATTCTTTTCCTCCATAAAAAAAGTACCTTGAGAATATCAAAGTACTTTACATACAAGATAGCTCTCCACTAAAAAGTGACAAGAAATTATATATTTTATAATTTCCCAGATAAATAACATTTGGTGCTGTTATTTCCTTCGGCACGTTTCCCTTTCATTGTTGACTGTCACCAAACATTATCAACAATTACTCTTGATTCATGCACCTCTACCAATTCTTCTATTTTGTCTTTTCAAGAATAACAAAGTCCAACATACTTGTCAATTAAATTGTATGAAATCAAGTACAATTTATTATGGTATAATATCTTCAGGAGGTAATAAAATGAATGATTATATCATAAACTTTTTAAAAGAAATCATGGCAATTGATAGTCCTTCTGGATATACCAAAGAAGTCATTCACCATTGTCAAAAAGAAGCTGAGAATTTAGGATTTCATACGCATCAAACAAATAAAGGAAATCTAGAAATTTATGTTGAAGGTCAAGATGATTATACAGTAGGATTTTGTGGACATGTGGATACTTTAGGATTAATGGTTAGAAGTATTAAAAGTGATGGCACATTAGCTTTTACAAATGTTGGTGGGCCAATTATTCCTACATTAGATGGTGAATATTGTCGTATTCATACAAGAAGTGGTAAATGTTATACAGGAACAATTCTTTCTAATTATCCTGCTGTTCATGTTTATAAAAATGCTAAAAGTGCACCAAGAGATTGTGAAAATATGCATGTAAGAATTGATGAAGTAGTTAAAAATAAAGAAGATGTACAAGCTTTAGGTATTCAAAATGGTGATTATATTGCTTATGATCCTAAAACTGAAATTACAGCATCTGGTTTTATTAAATCACGTTTTTTAGATGATAAAATGTCTGTCGCTATTTTATTTGGAATGCTTAAACATTTAGCTAATAATCATATTAAACCCAAACATAATCTCATTATTATTATTTCTACTTATGAAGAAGTAGGACACGGAAGTAGTTATATTCATCCTGATATTGATGAATTGATTGCTGTAGATATGGGATGTATTGGTGAAGATTTAGCTTGTAGTGAATATGATGTCAGTATTTGTGCTAAAGATGGTAGTGGACCTTATGATTATGATTTAACTTCTAAACTCATTGAACTTGCAAGTACGCATCAGTTACAATACGCTATTGATATTTATCCTTATTACAGCAGTGATGTTTCAGCCGCTTTACGTGGTGGTCAAAATATTAAAGGTGCTTTAATTGGCCCAGGTGTAGCAGCTAGTCATGGTATGGAAAGAACACATCTCCAAGCTGTAGAAAATACTTTAAAATTATTACTTGCTTATATAGCATAAAAATGTTGTCAAATGACAACATTTTTATTTTACTTTAACACCAAGGATTCCTATTAAATCTACAGCTTGAAAATCATTAATAATCAATCCTTTTAAACTTGCTAGATCGAACATTGCCCCTTGTATTTGACATGTAGATAAATCTAATCCTTTATGATGTAATGAAGCAAGTTCACTTTGTATTAAATTTGTTTCATTAAATTGTATTTTTTTAAAGTTTGCATCATAAAATGATGCTTCTTGTAAATCACAATGATCAAACATAACATTTAATAATTGACTTGATGATAAATTACTATAACGTCCCTGACAATGATCAAATAAAACATCTTTTAAATTTGTTTCAATAAAAGAAGTTCCTGTTAATTTACAGTTTTTAAATTGTACACGATTTAAATATTGATGATCAAAATTTTGATTTGATAGATCACATTTATCAAAAGTAACATCTATTAAATCAAGATGCTTTAATGAAATTTTAGTAAAATCAATATTTTCAAAAAGACAACCATCAAAAGTTAGATCTTGAATGATTGTTCTTTGTTGAATATTTTGATCAATGTGAACATCTTGAAATTTCATTTCTTTTAAACATTCTTCAAAATTTGTTTTTTCTATATAGGATAGTTTAGGTGCAACTAACTTCATTTTTTCTCCTTCTTTAAGGAATCCCAAAAATTCCAGAATTCTTTTTTTTGAACAATTCCATTTCTACTTAAAATAACATAATCTTCTCCTTGCCAAGTATAAAAGACATCTGTTTCTTTAAAATCATTTTTTAAATAAAATTGTTTTCTTTTTATTCTTTGTTCTTTATTAGAAGTATCTTTAATTTTTTCAATATCTACAATAATCTTTTTAGAATCATATTGTTTTGCTAGATCATTAAGAATATAGCTTCCTATACCTTGATCACGATATTCTTTTTTTACAGCAAGATATAAAATATGTGCCATTTGACTTTGAATACATAAAATAGCAAAACCTACAAGTTGATTTTCTTGATAATAACCATAAATAGCTCCTAAATGTAATTCATCAAATAATCGAGTTAAATCCATTTGTTCATTTTTTGGAAATGCTTGTTGATAAAGGGTATACACTTCTTCTATTTTTGTGCTATGAAAAGCAATTTGTTTTTTTATCATTTTAAAAAACTCTTAATTTCTTAAGAGTTTAAATAAGTCCTTTTTCTTCTAATTGTTTTAAACAATAAGCAATTCCATTATCATTATTAGATAAAGTAATGTAGTTTGCTCTTTCTTTTACTTCATCTACAGCATTTTCCATAGCAACACCATATCCACAATATTCAATTAATGATAAATCATTATAACCATCACCAAAAGCAATTGTTTCTTCTTGTTTAATTCCTAATTTCTTACATAAAACATCTAAAGAAGCAGCTTTATCAATTCCATTTGCCATACATTCAATAAAATAAGGATCACTTCTATAAATAGACATCTTTCCTTCATATGGAGCTTTGAATTCATCTAAAATTTGAGCTACATACGCAGGTTCTCCAGTAATCAATACTTTATTGACATCAAAGTTTACTTCTTTTTTGAAATCTTGAACATGTTTAATATTCATTTTCGTTGTGAAACTTTCTAATTGAATCCAATGATCTCCAATATCTTCTGTAATGATTTCAGTAGCGTTATATGTAAGTGGTGATAAACCAAATGCTTTGGCACGATCATACATTTCATGAGCAACTTCACTTGATAATGTTTGTTCATAAACAACTTCATTTGTTTTATAATCTAAAACTCTTGCTCCATTGAAAGATAATAAATATCCTCCTACTTGATCTAAAGTTAATTCTTTAGCTTCTTTAAAGATACCAGCTGTTGGTCTTCCAGAAGCTAAAACAATAATAACACCTTTTTGTGCTAATTTAATAAGTTCTTGTTTTGTTTCTTCTAAAATATTTTTATTTTTATCTGTTAATGTTCCATCTAAATCTAATGCTATTAATTTATACATTTTTCTACCTACCTTTGCGACTATTATAACAAAGCCTTTATAAAAAACAAAATTATTTCTTAAAAAGAAAAAACAATGTTTTCACATTGCTTTTTCACGCCCCTGCCAAGGACTTTCATTATAACATATTTTATAATTCAAAAATATGATTTAATAGTTCTATTCCTGTTTTTGTTTTAAAAACATTCTTTTTCATTTTTTCGATAGCTTCTTTAGTTAAATTCGATTCATCACCATTTACTAAAAAATCAGCTTCTAATAAAATTTGATAATCTAAACCATCTACATCTTTATACGTATGATGATGTCCTACTAAATAAACCACACGTTCAATAAAAGCTTCATCTAAAGGATAATTTTTTAAGAAATCTTTTACTAAAGCTGGTCCTTCTTGTTCTTGTAAATAACCTGCAGAATTTCCATATTTTTCACGACACATTGGACAAGCTATATCATGAACAATAGCAGCTACTTCTAGTATTTCTTGTTCTCTTTTTTCTAGATGTTCTAATTTTCCAATAATACGTGCATATTGATGCACTTTTAAAAAATGAGCAACATCATGTTTGATTTTATTTCCTTGAGTATATAAAATCATGTCTTGTTCAATTTCTTCAATCATTTTCTTTCTCCATTTGATCAATAAGTTCGATTACTTCTTGAATCATCCCATCACAATGAGGTTTCTTTTGTCCACCATTCTTTGCATTTTCTTTAAGTAAATCTGCACAATTAATAAGTCCATGATGATTATTAGAAATTGTTTTGATAAATTGGTTCACTTTTGCTGGTGAATCAATTCCTTTTGCTCCTAAAATCATTAAACCACTGGTAATAGCACCACAAACACTCCCACATTTCATGCCACCACCAAAGTTACATGCCAAATGATTAGCAAGTTCTTTATCGATTCCTAAATCATCGGCATAAACTTCCATAATTGTTTGTGCACAATTATGGACCATGGGTGTAGCATTTCTTAATTCTTTTGCTTTTTCTATATGTTTATTCATCTTTCAAATTCCTTTTCTTTTTATATCTTTATTATAACGAATTTTTATTTTGAATAAATCTTTTTTTGCCAACTTCTTTTTTGACAATGTGGACATTTCATATATCTTGTTCTTCCATAATGCATTGCAAAATAAACTTGTTGATAGCTTGGAATATATTTATGATGACATTTTTGACATTCATAATAGCCTTCTTCTGTTTCTATTTTTAAAGCAATTGATACACCAATAATCAAAAAGATAAAGCTTAAGATAAACAAGATGACTTTTAATACACTGTTTTCAACAAAATAAACAGACATAAAAATTAAAATCAAAAAGATACTCGTTGAACCAATACCAATAACATTTTCATAAAAGAACATTTTCTTTGTTTGTTTTACTTCTTGACCTGCCATCATTAATAAATTATCTTCTGCTTTTTGTTGGTAATTTCTTTCTTCAATAAATTCTCCCGTTAACAGCTCATTGACTGAAATACCCAATATTTGACAGAGTTCTAACATATAAATAGGATCTGGTAAACCCTTTCCTCTTTCCCATTTAGAAATTGTACGATCACTAATTCCTAAATAACTTGCAAGCTTAGCTTGTGTAAGCTTTTTATCTTTTCTTCTTTGAGCAATAAAACTTCCTATTTTTTCTTGATTCATAACTTTCACCTCACTTGCATTTTATGTATATTCACACAAAATGTAAACAAACGCACCGTAGAGTTAAGAAAAGCAGCCTTAATTGGCTGCTTGATGATGATAAACTTTTGGGCGTACATGAATGAAATAAACAAGTGCTAATGCTAATACAGTAACAAACCAACTAATTGGATAAATAATTAATAAATGATCATATGAAGCAATTGATGGATAAATTGTATATAAGTAAGCAAGTCTTACTCCACAAATTCCTGCAACACAAATTCCTGCTGGAACACTTGAATAACCAACACCTCTCATTACACTTGAGAAAACTTCAATTGACATATTAAGGAATTGGAATGGTAAAATAATTTTCATTCTTGTATAAGCTAAACTAGCTACTGAAACATCTGATGTAAAGAAACTAATAAAGAAATGATCAAAGATTACAAAGACCATACAAGCAACCATTGTTGTTGCTCCACCTAATAAGAAAGATTGAAGTGTAATCTTTTTACAACGGTCGTATTTTTTAGCACTATAATTTTGTCCAATAAATGTAACCGCAGCTTGAGCAAATGAACTTAATATATAATAAGCAAAATATTCATAGTTTAAAGCTGCTGAACTTGCTGCAATAGCATCTGATCCTAAAGCATTTAATGATGATTGAATGCAAACATTTGAAATAGAGAAAACCATACCTTGTAAACCAGCTGGAACCCCAATTTTCGCAATTCTTTTTAAAATTCTTCCATTAATTTTTAATTCTTTTAAATCAATTCTTAAAGCATCTGTTTCATGCATTAACCAATAAAGTAACATCATAGAACTAAAGATATTAGAAACAACAGTTCCAATAGCTACTCCTTCTACAGACATGTGTAAAACAACAACAAAGAATAAATTTAAAATAACGTTAATGACTCCACCAATAAATAATGCAATAAGTGGTCTTTGAGTATCTCCTTTACTTCTTAAAACAGCTGCAGCAAAGTTATAGAGCATAACAAAAGGAACCCCAATAAAATAAATTTTTAAATATACTTCTGCAAGATTAATAATATCATCTGGTGTTGACATCAACTCTAAAATAGGTCTTGCAAAAAAGACACCTACAAACAATAAAACAATACCAATAATCACCGACATTAAAATTGAAGTATGTGCTGCAAGTGATGTTCTCTTTTCATCGTTTTGTCCTATAAATGATGCAATAACAACATTCGCACCTATTGATAATCCTACAAATGAGTTAACAAGTAAATTAATGATTGGACCATTTGCTCCAACGGCAGCTAATGCCCCACTTCCTGCAAAACTTCCGACAACAGCAACGTCTGCTGCATTAAATAATTGTTGTAAAATACTACTTGCTGCTAATGGTAAAGCAAAAAGTATGAGCTTGTTCCAAATAGAACCATTTAACATATCAAATGTTTTCTTTTTCTTCATATTATCCCTCCTATTTACTATTCTATTTCTTTTAATTCAAGATGTACAATAATAATTGTGCAATCTACTATAACTTAAATGTATAGTGATATTTTATCTTCTTTATTTTTATTATTCCAATACTTTTATTGTAGATATTATTATGCTTATAAAGCATATTTTGACAAAGAAAAAAGAAATGAAATCATTTCTTTGTCATACGATATTGCTTTTCTAAAGTAAGCCAACGTGATGCCTCTACATGAAAGAATGCTTCTAATTTTTTAGCAATTTCTTCATTAAGTTCACATTCTCCTAAAATAAGTTCTGTCACTTCATCTAGATTCATATCCATCTTTTGTGCAAAATCGTTATAAGAGATATTTAAAGTTGTAAGTATATCTCGAATATAATATCCCGGTGCATAAGCAACCGCATTTGTACTTTTATCCATCTTTTTCACCCAATATGTATTATATTCTTTCTGTTATTTTGTTGCAATAAATTATTTCCTTGGAAATAATTTAGAAAAGAGTCAGAAAAAATCTAACTCTTAAATAATTTGGAAAATATAGAATTTTAAATAAGATGTTTCTTCCATTGTCCATAAAATAGGATGATCTGCATTTTGTTGAGTAACAGAAACTTGTTTTAAAACAACGCCTGCTTCACTTGCAGCTTCTCTTAACATTTTTTCAAAATTAGCTGTTTCCATAAAACGTGAACAACTACATGTAATAAGATATCCTCCATTTTTTAAAACTTTCATTGCTTGTTTATTGATTCTTTTATAACCATTATAAGCTTTTTGAACAGTTCTTCTTGATTTCGTAAATGCTGGTGGATCTAAAACAATTATATCAAATTCATTTTCTTTTAATTCATCTAAATAATCAAAGACATCTGCTTGTACAAAATCAATTTTGTCTTCTAAATGATTAAGTTTAGCATTTTGATAACCTTGATCTAATGCTGTTTTAGAAACATCAACAGAAACAACATGACTAGCATTTCCCATAGCAGCATTTAAGGCAAAACCTCCTGTATGACTAAAACAGTCAACAACACGTTTTCCATGAGCAATTTTTCTAAGTAAATAACGATTTGATTTTTGATCTAAAAAATATCCTGTTTTTTGTCCATTTTCAACATCTACATGTAATAATAAACCATTTTCATTAATAATTGTTTGTGTAGGTAAATCTTTATTTTTATAATATCCTTTATATTGTTCTAAACCTTCTTTAGTTCTAATTTGGATATCATTTCTTTCATAAATACCTTTAACATCTTGTCCATCTGCTTTTAAGACATCTAAAACAATTTCATAAATCATATCTTTAATTTGTTCTAAACCATAAGAACTGATTTGACTTACTAAAATATCATTATAACGATCAATCACAAGTCCAGGTAATAAATCAGCTTCTCCAAAAATCAAACGACAATTAGATAAATTATCTCCTTCAACAGTTTTTCTAAAATCATAAGCTTGTTGAATTCTCTTTTTAAAGAATTCACGATCAATTATTTCTTTTCTATCTTTAGATAAAATACGTACTGTAATATGACTTTTTAAAGAAATAAAACCTGTTCCTAAATATCTTCCTTTATTTGTAACAATATCAACAAGTTCACCATTTTTAATTTGAGGATCACATTGTTCTAAATTATTTTTATACATCCACATTTGGCCTTTATCAAGCCAAGTAACACCTTCATCTGAAATAATAATTTCCGGATAATTTCTTTCCATTCTATTAACTCCTTTTATCTAATATTTATACCACCAAAAATACAACGTGCATTAAGATAAATAACTTTTGTATTTTCTATTTTATTTTCTCTTTTATGAAGATCAACACCACCTAAAAAATTAGATGACTGTATTTGAATATTTACATCATCTGGCAAATATAAATCAACCCCACCAAATAAAGTTGAAATCGTAATGTTTGTTTCCTCATTTAAATAAGCTTTTGATAAATCTAATATCAATCCATTAAAAGTAACATCATAATTTCCACCTGTATATAACTGATTATCATAAATATTTTGATGAGGTTTCTTTTTATTAAAAGTATCTTTAAAAATCATTTTCAATCCTATTAATACAAAGATAACAGGAACCACTAATTTCCATGCAAATTGAAAATCTATTAATCCTTGACAATAAAGCAATAAATAGATACCTACAATAAGACCTATGATGTTTCCTGTTTTATCTCGACTTGTAAACAAGCCAAAAAAACAAGGAATAATCATAAACAGTGTCCACCATCCATCAAAGAATAAATCTATATTTGTAATATGAAAAGCATTTAGTTCTATGATAACTCCAATAATGATGAAAATAAGACCTATAACTGTATTTTCAATTTTTTTCATAAATTTCTCCTCACTAATTTTCATCATTATAGCATAAATTGACATAATCAAATAGGGAAAACTTTTAATCAAATTTTCCCTTTCACACCACCGTACGTACGGTTCCGTATACGGCGGTTTAATTAAATTTCAATTTATGTCTTATTAAATAATAATCAGAACAGCTGACCAATCCATTGTTGATTAACCTCTGTTTTGATATCGCTCTTACCACACATGTTTTGGTCGTTACAAATTGATAATGATCTCCCATGTATGATGTTTGTCTTGCCAAATTATGATTGACTCCTAATTTTCTTAACCAGTGATATCTTCCGCTTGGTACTTTCCATTGCTTCCATAGTATCACTCTTAGTCTTGTTCGTAGATGTGCATCTATTTTCATCATAGTTCTCTGCATATCGCCAATGGCATAGTAATTTATCCATCCTCTAATCACTGGATTCAATTGTCCAACTCTTGTTTTAAAGCTCATATTCTTTCTTCTACAAGTTAGCTGTTTTAGTTTTCTTTCAAAACTTTTAACTGAATCTTTGTGTGGTATACTTCTCCATGCTTTGGTTTGTTGATTGTAATAGAATCCAAATCCCAGATATTTTAAATTATCCGGTTTTGTAATATGTGTCTTTGTCATATTGACCTTTAATCCTAACTTCTTTTCAATCCAGTTTGTGATTGTTCGCATTACTCTCTTTGCACTTGCTTCACTTTTGACCGCTATGACACAATCATCCGCATATCTTACAAAGTGCAGTCCTCTTGCTTCTAGTTCCTTGTCCAGTTCATTGAGCAGTATGTTTGAAAGCAACGGCGAAATATTCCCACCTTGCGGTGTTCCTTTGTTTGTTGCTTCATATCGTCCCTTTGACATCACTCCTGCTTGCAGATATTTTCTTATTAAGGATTCTACATCTCCATCATTGATAATATTATGTACATAACTCATAAGTTTATCATGTGGTACATTGTCAAAGAACTTTTCTAGGTCAATATCGACTATCCAAATATAATCTTCATTTAAATAATCTAAAAGTTTGAGTATTGCCTTTTCACAACTTCGATTTGGTCTGAATCCATAACTGTAACCACTAAAGTAAGGTTCACATATTGGTTCTAATTTTTGTATCATCGCCTGTTGGATAATCCTGTCCATAATGGTTGGTATACCAAGTTTTCTAATACCACCATTGAGTTTCGGTATTTCAACCCTTTTGACTGGTTGAGGTCGATAATTTCTTGTTTCAATTTGTTTCTTGATGTTCTTCCAGTTTTGATTGACATAATCTTTGATTTCTTCAACTGTTACACCATCTACTCCACTTGCCCCTTTATTAGAAATTACTTTCCTGTAAGCAATGAGCATGTTTTCCCTGGATAGAATTTCATTCAGTAATTTAGACATAACTTGTGTGCTCTTCTCCTTTCCGCTTTCTAATACTAAGTTCTAGGTTTATATACATTTTGACTCAAATACGCTTCATCTACTTTGTACTGTCAAACACGTATTAGAAACATACATTCATTTTGCACTATTTAATTATTCAGGCCTTCAGTATTCTGTTCATACCTACTATGCCGTCTGCTGACTTCTCACTATTCGTTGTTACTACTCTATCGCTAGTGAGACCTCACGGGATAAGTCATACATCTTTCCTCGTTTACCCACTGGATTTACACATTAAGATTACGGTTGCCTTTTGGACTTCATTGCTTTGTGCCAATTTATCCTCTTAATACGCCTTATTATCCAGTTCATGTTCTTTGGGCCACGATTTCGCTATTGCTTCCTCTCTCCCACACCTCGCGATGTGAAACTTGCAAGTCGCTATATGATTCGTTGGCAACTACGCTCATGAAGGACTTTCACCTTAGATGTAAAACATGCCCGTCATACACAAAAATAGCACTTTCGTGCTATTAATGAAGTAATTCGATTTCATGAATGAAATCATGTTTTAGAATATTTTTGAATTCATCTGATATTTCTTTAGAAGTTTCTTTCTTTAATTCAATAAGAAATATAATTTGATATTCTTCGATTAGGATTGATGAAGGATTATTCTTCATCAAATGTAAAGCAATCGATAAATTATCATCATTGATTTTACAATTATGTGATTTACAAATTGCCTCTAACTCCTTTCTTGTCATGGTTTGTAACTTATGATTTAATGCGTTCATATCCTTCATGTTCACCCCTTCTTTCTTACAAATATTATATCTCTAATAAATAACAGATTCAACGAATATGACCTATTGTTCGATTTCATAAATGTCTTCTATTTTAATAATTTGACCATTTTGAAGAGTAATTGTTTTATAAATTAAATCTATCTTTTTTATTCTTTGAATGATCATCAAATAATCTCCACCTGATTTTTTTTGATCTTTTTTAAAATAGGTAATTTTTACTTTTTCTTTTGTTTCTATAAAATAAAGTAACTTTTGATTTAAAATACTGAGTTTATTTTCATCAAGTTCTCTTTTATCTTCTGTTAGCCTTTGTGTTTCTTGAATAAGTTGTTTATGTCCTGTAAGAGCAGCAAAAGGAGCAAACTGTGCTGCACGATCTTTTTGAGACATATGTTTATACTTTTTAGATTTTTTATAAGGAAGATTTATGATATCACTATAATCATGAATATTTTTTATTGTAGCCATTATGCCTTATGTCCCCCTATAATTTCATTTCTTTCTCTTGTTGTCGCCCCTTCTTCTAAGTTCATTCCTTTAAGAATTGCATTTTTACCATATTTTTGTTTGATTTTAAGTGTTGCTTTTTGTAAATTCTTTTCTTTTTCTAAAGCTTTTTTTTCATCTTTTTGATTGATATTTTGTTGATTTGTAAATAAATTCAATTGTTGATGATAAATCATATCTTTTACTTTATCTTCATATAAAACATTTGATGCTGAAATATTGATTCTTTTAACCATTAAATTCCTATTTACTATTTCATCAAATTTTTTTATTACTTCTTTAGTTATCAATTTAGATGATGAAGTATAACGCTCTAAATTGATTGTTCCATGAGCATGTTTAGGAATCTTTCGATTATAACGATCAATCATCATTTCTCCATGATAATCATTATCCTTATCATACCCAATCGTTAAAACAATTTGATTGGTTACTAATTCTTTTTCTACTAAATCAAGTGCCAATAAATCTAACATTTCTTTAACAATCAATTTTGTTTTTTCAAAATTATAGGGACAACTTAAAACCTGACCTGTTCCAATACTATTTCTTTCAGGTTTATAGTTTTTAATATCTTTCATTGTACATGATTCATAACCCCATGCATGATCAATAAGTAACTCAGCATTAACACCAAATAAATCATAAAGAAGTTTTTCGTTATAATATTCATTATCTGCACCTTGTGAACATTTTGCGATATCTCCCATTGTATAAAGTCCTTCTTTTTCTAATTTTTTAGCATACCCTTTCCCTACTCGCCAAAAATCAGTAATTGGTCGATGATTCCATAAATACTTTCGATATCTTTCTTCATTAAGTAAGGCAATACGTTGTCCATTGTCATCTTTATTGATATGTTTAGCAACTATATCCATTGCGACTTTACATAAATATAAGTTCGTACCGATTCCTGCTGTCGCTATAAGACCAGTTGTTTCATAGATATCACTTAAAATTTGTGAAGCTAATTCTTTAGGTGTTTTTTGATAAGTATGAATATAATGTGTTATATCCATAAAAACTTCATCAATTGAATAAACATGAATATCTTCAGGGGAAATGTATTTAAGATAAATTTCATATATTTCTTGACTCCACTTCATATAATGGGACATTCTTGGAGTCGCTATTTTATAAGCTATTTTTAAATGTTTATTTTTTTTTAGTTCACTTTCTAAAAAAGATTCTCCATTAAAATAATGACTTTCTTTTAATCTTTTATTATTTTCTCTATTAATGGTTTGGATTACTTCAAATAATCTTGCTCTACCTGAAATTCCATATTTCTTTAAAGAAGGAGAAACTGCTAAACAAATTGTTTTTTCTGTTCTGCTTGCATCAGCAACAACAAGATTTGTGTTAAGAGGATCATAACCTTTTTCAATACATTCAACAGATGCATAAAATGATTTAAGATCTATTGCTAAAAAAATGCCCATTTTGTATCTCCTTTCTTTCATAAAAATATAGTAAAATATCTTATCTAAATATATAACAAAAATTCCAAAAAAGTAATAAGTTATTTTATAAATAATATTTAACTGATTATTTATGGTGTATACACTTTTTTATTTATTTTTTTAAACTTTTCTATATAATAAAGACCTAGGAGGAATTTATGAAAGAATATAAAATACTTTTATTTGATATAGATGGTACACTACTTGATTTTAAAAAAGCTGAAGATTATGCTATGCATAAAACATTCTGTGATCATCATTTAGAATTAACGTCAGAAATATTTGAAATTTATGAAGAAATAAATTCAAAATTATGGAAAGATTTTGAATTAGGATTAATTGATAAAAAAACAGTTGTTTATACACGTTTTGTTAAATTATTTAATAAGCTTGGAATTAATGAAGATGGTGTTGCATTTGAAGATGAATATCAATGGAATTTAGGACATGGTGCATATTTGATTGAACATGCCATTGAGATATTAGAATATCTTTCAAAAAAATATGATCTTTACGTTGTAACAAATGGAGTCGCAAGTACACAATATAATCGTTTAAAGTTATTAGATTTAAATAAATATTTTAAAGATATTTTTATATCTGAAGAAATTGGATATCAAAAACCTAAAATTGAGTTTTTTGATTATTGCTTTAAACACATTGATCACTTTGATAAAGATAAAACACTTATTATCGGTGATTCTCTTACAAGTGATATGCAAGGCGGTATAAATGCACAAATTGATACATGTTGGTATAATCCTCAACATGATAAAGCATCTATTAAAATTGATTATATTATCCATGATCTAAATGAATTAAAAAATATGTTATAAAGTTCTCAATCAAGAGAACTTTTTTATTGAATAAAAAACGCAAAAAAAAGAACTGGCAACGAGCAATTTTCGCACAACGTACTATCTTCGCCGCGATGATGCTTAACTTCTGTGTTCGG
>NZ_JBKYAR010000037.1:0-22471 GCF_047023275.1 Faecalibacillus sp.
GATAAATTGAAGGGTAGTGTATTTACGCTATTTAATATAGATTTTTGACACTACCACTATCAACAGGAGGGATGATTATGAAAAAAATGAAAAGAATTTTTAATTTTGTTTACGGACATTATCTTGATTACCGTTATAAAGTGCCACCAGCATCAGCACTTTCGTTTGCGTATTATATGATTCTTTCTATTATCCCAATATGTACATTATTAGCTTTTTTTACACCTTTTTTTCCATTAGATATAAAAACAGCACAAGAAATTTTATCATATTATTTAAGACCAGATGTAACACAAATGGTGATTCAATTAATAGAACCACGTTCTTTGTCAATAACAACTATGACAACCTTAATAGCATCTGTATTTGTTGTAAGTAGAGGTTTTTATCAATTACATCGAATTTCTAAAAATATGTTTCCTAATGATAAAGAATATCCTTTTTTTATTGATCAAGGAATTACTTTTTTAAAAACGATTTTAATATTTATTTTAATTTTAGCAGTTATTTCATTATTGATTATTTTTCCGTTTTTTAAAATTATTTTTATAGATCAACATAATTTTATAACAAGAGTACTTTTTCTATTTATTATTATTTTTGTTATTTTATTTTTATTATATAAAATCATTCCCGACCAAAATGTTGATTTTATAGATACGATTAAGGGAACCATTGTAGCAACATTATTAATAGAATTAATAATTGGTATTTTATCAATTTATTTTTCGGTTGTTGATTACAGTAACGTTTATGGACCTTTAGCAGCGTTAGTTATGTTGATGTTTTCTATTGCAGTTTGTTCAGAAGCTATTTTTTTTGGTATGTATGTCATTTTTGAATGTCATATGAAAAGAATTATTAAAAAGTTATAGTAGGAGAGTAGAAATGTATCCTTATATTAATATAGAAAAAACAGGCAAAAAAATACAACAGTATATGGATGAATTGGGTTATAATGTAAAAGATATTCAAATATATTTAGGTCTTTCTTGTAAACAAAGCATCTACAAATGGCTTAATGGTAAAACTTTGCCTAATTTAGAACATTTATGCGCTTTAAGTTATTTGTTTCATTGTACGTTAGATGATCTTGTTGTGACACAGATGGATTATTACGTGATAAAAGAAACAATTTCACATTATTCAATTAGAAATTAGTGATAAAAAAACAGAATAATCAAAATATTAATTTGTATATAAATGTTTTTATTTTTATACAAAAATATAGACAAGGTTTTTCAATATGCTATAATACATACGTATTAGGCGTAGGCTTTGATCCACATTGTTAGGGAAAAACAATGTGGTTTTTTTATGGAGGAATTTATGAAAGCAAATAAAAAAGATATTATAAGCATATTACTTGGAAATACGTTACTTGCACTTGCTGTTATTATGTTTATTGTTCCAGGACACTTGTTAAGTGGGGGAACAACAGGTATTTCATTATTTTTAAATCATTATTTTCATTTACCTATTTCTGTTTTTACTTTTATTTTTAATTTTATTGTTTTTGTTATTGGTGCTCTTATTTTAGGGAAAAAATTTGCTTTACAAACACTGATTTCAACGTTTTATTATCCGTTTATTTTAGGAGTTTTTGAATTTTCTTTTAAGGATTTTTATTTAACTGATGATATTTTAATTAATACACTTTTTGCTGGTGTGTTAGTAGGGGTTGCGATTGCTATTGTTATAAAAGCGGGAGCTTCTACAGGAGGAATGGATATTCCACCACTTATTTTAAATAAACTATTTAAAATTCCATTTTCTATTTCGATGTATGTTTTTGATACTCTAATTGTACTTGCACAATTTGGCTTTTCTGATGTAAGACAATGTCTTTATGGGATTGTTTTAATTTTTATTTATACAATGGTTATTGATAAGATTTTAGTGATGGGTGCACAAAAAATTGAAGTTAAAATTATTTCTTCAAAATATGAAGATATTAGAAAAGCAATTTTAACAAATGTTGATCGTGGAGTGACGATGTTACATGGACAAACGGGGTATTTATTAGAAAACACAGAAGTTTTAATTAATGTCATTTCAACAAGAGAGCTTGTTCAAGTAGAAAGACTTGTAAAGTCAATTGATGCAGATGCTTTTATGATTATTTCAAATGTTCATGAAGTTCAAGGTAGAGGCTTTAATTTAGAAAAGGAATATATTGAAAAATAAGATGTATCATCTATCTTTATATTTTGATGAAGAAACAAATCAAAGGTTTACTTTTTTAAATGAACAAATTGAAAAAGAATTACACCAAAATTATTTAAAGAAAAATAATATACCTTTTCATCTTACAGTTGCGACTTATAAAAAAATAGATGAAAAGAATTTTATTGAACTAGGTAATAAAGTGTTTAATAGCGATAAAAATCAACAACTTTATTTCGTTTCATTTGGTTGTTTTCAAAAATCAACTCTCTATGTATTACCTGTTTACAACGAATTTTTAAATCAGTTTATTTTGAAAATTCATCAAACCTTTGAGGAATATGTTTCTATTTCACAAAATAATCGTTATTTACCATATCATTTTGTGCCTCATGTTTCTTTAAGTAGAAAGTTAAGTGAACAACAAACAAATCAAGCATTTAAAATATTAAATCATTATTTTCACCGTTTTATGGGAAAATTGTTAAAATCGTTTTAGCAAAAACAAATCCTTATTATGAAATAAAGGTATGGGATTTATAATGCTTATAAGGCATGATATAAACTAAAAAAGAAGCATTTTACACAATATGCTTCTTTTTTTATAATAAGGACAAAGGGGAGGAATGAAAATGTTTTCAAATAAAGAATTGAGAAGTATGATCATCACTTTGTTTTTTGAACAGTTATTGGTTATGCTTGTAGGGATTGTCGATACTTTTGTGGTGAGTAGCTGTGGGGAGGCAGCTGTTTCTGGAGTATCACTTGTCAATCAATTTAATACGATTTTTATCTATTTATTTACAGCTCTTGCTTCTGGAGGAGCAATTGTTGTCAGTCAATATATTGGAAATAAAGATAAAAAAAGAACAATTTTATCATCAAGTCAATTATTGATGTTTTCTATTGTTTTTTCAATCATCTTGTCTATTTTAGTATTGATTTTTAATAAACAACTTTTAGGATTATTGTTTGGTAAAGTTGAATCAGATGTTATGAAGGCATGTGTTACTTATTTACGTATTTCAGCTTATTCTTATCCAGCACTTGCTATCTATAATGCTGGAGCTGCTTTATATCGTTCTATGGCTAAAACGAAAGTAACGATGTATATTTCATTTTTTGCTAATATCATCAATGTTGTTGGAAATATTATTGGTGTTTATGTTTTAAAAGCTGGTGTTGCAGGTGTTGCTTATCCTTCACTTATTTCTCGTGTTTTTTCAGCAGTCATTATCACTGTTTTATGTTTCAATAAAAAATTGGAAGCTTATTATGATTCAAAAGATATCTGTAAATTTGATGGAAAAATGTTAAAACGTATTTTAAATATTGCAATTCCTAATGGTGTAGAAAATGGAATTTTCCAACTTGTTAAAGTTGCCTTAAGTTCTATTGTTGCCATGTTTGGAACATATCAAATCGCAGCTAATGGAGTTGCACAAAGTATTTGGTCTTTAGCGGCTCTCGTTGGTTCAGCTATGGGTCCTGTCTTTATTACTGTTATTGGACAATGTATGGGTGCTAAAGATATAGATCAAGCAAAATTTTATTTTTCTAAACTTATTAAATGGTCACTTGTTTTTTCTATCGCTTGGAATGTGCTTGTATTAGTCATTACACCATTTATCTTACAATTCTATAATCTTGCTGATGAAACAAAGCATCTTATTATTATTCTTGTAATTATTCATAACATTGCTAATACTGTTGTATTCCCACTTTCAGGACCTTTATCACAAGGTTTAAGAGCAACGGGAGATGTCAAATTTACAATGATTGTATCGATTGCTTCGACAGTAGGAGGAAGATTGGTTTTATCAATTATTCTTGCTTTAGGGCTTAACTTGGGTGTTATTGGTATTGCTCTTGCAATGTGTGGTGATTGGACAATTCGTGCGATTATTTTCTATTGTCGTTATAAATCAAATGCATGGACAAAATTTGAAGTCATTTAAAAATGTTTTGTGGTATAATAATTTCAAATATGGAAAGGAGTATTTTAATGGCAATTGATATTAAAGAAATACTTGCAAATGGTTTGTTAGATTTATGCCACAAAAAGGATTTATCTCAAATAACAATTAAAGACTTGTTGGAAACGACAGGAGTGAGTAGACAAACATTTTACAATCATTTTTTAGATAAAAATGATTTAATTCAATATATTTATAATTATAAAATTATCAATCATTTTAATGGGCAAAATCAAAGCCTTAACTTTTATGAATCTCTTATTGAATCTTTTGAGCATATGAAACACTACCAAACATTTTTAAAACAAGCTTGTTTAATGGAAGGTCAGAACTGCTTAAAGGAATATATTCCTAAACATTGTGAAGAATTTGATTTAAAATGGCATCAACAACTTTATGGGGAAAAACCAATGCCAGATGCTTTAAAATTTGCTACGATTTATCATGCGAATGCATCAAGTGCAATGACTTTATCGTGGATTTTATCAGATATGAAAGTCCCGGTTGATGAAATGGCTAAGATGATTACACAGATGAGAGGTTTAGGAATGGATGAATTATTTCAAGGAAGTAAGTGTGCAAAAAATCCTTATAAAATTGATAAATGAAACGCTTTATTATTTTATAACAATTTTGAAAGAAGGAAATTTAAATGAAAAAAACACTTTATTTAATGAGGCATGGGCAAACATTATTTAATTTACAACATAAGATCCAAGGCTGGTGTGATTCACCACTTACAGAATTAGGAATTAAACAAGCTAAAGTAGCAAGACAATGGTTTGAAGAACATCATATTTCTTTTGATCATGCATATTCTAGTACGAGTGAAAGATGTTGTGACACATTAGAACTTATAACAGATATGCCGTATGTTCGTACAAAAGGCTTAAAAGAAAATTATTATGGTGAATTAGAAGGAGAAAGTGAAAGATTAAATTCTCATTTAACACCAAAAGATTGTGAAACTTTCTACCTACAATATAAAGGAGAATCTTCTAATACAACAAGAGATCGTATGGTTAAAACCTTAATGGAAATTATGAGTAAAGAAGATCATCATAGTGTTTTAGCAGTAAGCCATAGTGGAGCTTGTTTTAACTTTTTAAGAGCTTTTCAAGATCCAATGGAAGAATTACAAAAAGGTTTTGGAAACTGCTGTATTTTTATTTATGAATTTGATGGTAGAACATTTACATTAAAAGAAGTTATTAGACATCAAATTTAGAAGAAAATATGGAATACGCTTATTTAGGTAAGATGGTTTTAAAAAAATTAGGATATATGGTGGATGGTAACCAAAAAGTTGGAATGCATACAAGGGCACTTCCTTATGAAAAACTAAAAAATCAATTTTTTTAATACAACATATAATTAAAATTGTTAGATATAGAAATGAAATATTTAAATGAGCGTTATAAACCACATGCATTGGTTAAAGTTATGAAAGAAAATAATCAATAAAAACAAGAAAGAATCTTTTCTTGTTTTTTAATTTTTGTTATATTATAAAGGATGAATAAGAAAGAGAGAAGATTAATTATGGGTATTGTAGTTATCGGTGCAGTTTTTGTGGATATTAAAGGTTTTCCAATAGATGCATATATTCCAACTGGAAGAAATGCAGGGCACATTAAATATATACATGGTGGAGTAAGTAGAAATGTTGTTGAAGATATTGCAAATATTGAACTTCGACCAACATTCTTATCAATTGTTGATGATAGTGCCTTAGGAGAAGATGTTATTAGAAAATTACAAAGACATAAAGTCAACACAGAATATGTTCAAAAAATTCCAGAAGGTATGGGAACTTGGCTTGCAGTATTTGCTAATGATGGAGATTTAGCAGGCTCTATTTCTCAACGTCCTAATTTAATGCCGATTTTAGATTTGATTAATGAAAAAGGCGATGAAATATTTAAAGATTGTGATTCAATTGTTTTAGAAGCAGATATTGATCCAGAAATCATTAAAGCAGTGTTGGATTATTCAAAAAAATATAATAAAAAAGTATTTGGTGTCATTTCTAATATGACACTTGCAGTTGAAAGAAGAGATTTATTACAACAATTCGATTGTTTAGTATGTAATGAATTAGAAGCAGGTATTTTCTTTGCAGAAAATTATAGTAAAAAAAGTGCAAAAGATTTATGCGAAATTATTTATCAAAAAGTTTCAGCTGGAGCTATTAAGTCAATGGTTGTTACGATGGGAAGCAAAGGAAGTATTTATGCTGACCATTTAGGGAATAAAGGAATTTGTCCTGCTAAAAAAGTGACTGTCAGAGATACAACAGGAGCAGGAGATGCCTTTTGTGCAGGTCTTACAATTGGGCTTACATATGGAAAAGAACTATGTGAAGCAGTTGAAATTGGAACAAAATTAGCAGCTTCTGTTATTACATCATCTGAAAATGTTTGTCCACGTTTTCTACCACGTGAATTAGGATTAGATATGGATGTGTCTGATTGTTAAAAAATATCCTTATGGATATTTTTTTTGACAGTCCATAAATAAAGTTATAAAATATTGAACGAGTAGGTGAGTTTTATGAATTTCAAAGATTTAAAAATAACAAAACAGGTTAAAATATGTTTAAGTTTAGTGATAGCAATCATAATGCTTCTTTTTATTGTTATCATTTTATACAGTGATAAATTTTATCCAAATACAACAATAGGTGGAATTGATGTTTCAAATATGACATTATCTCAAGCTAAAGAAGCAGTTCAAACAGATTTAAAGAATCATGTACTTGTTATTAAGGGTCGAAATAATGCAAAATATGAATTAAGGGGTACCGATATTGATTTAAATGCTAATTATGAAAAGCAAGTAGAAAATTGTTTTAAAAAAACACATGGTATTTTTTCTTTTTATAAAATTATTTCAGGCGAAGATTTTGATGTTAATTTTGATGTTTCATATAATAAAAAAGCATTTAAAAATAACCTGTCTCAATCTTTTTTGATAACAGGGGATCAATATACAATTACTGCACCAGAAAGTGCTCATGTTGAATATGATAAGAAAACTCAAAGTGGTAAGATTGTTAAAGAAAAACAAGGTAACCAGTTAAATCAAGAAAAGTTTTATAGCTATGTTGAAAAATCTATCAAACAATTAAAAACAAATATTGATTTAGATAAAGCAAATATTTATTTAAAACCAAAGTATACACAGAATGATTCAGCAATCATTAAAGAATTAAATCAATATAACAATTATTTATATAGATGGATTCGTTATGATATGACTGAAAAACATTATGAAACAGTTACACCAAAAGATATCAAAAATTGGTTGGTTATTAATGATGATGCAACTGTTTCTATTGATCAAGAAAAAATGTCACAATGGGTTGAAAAGTTTTGTTTGAAATATAAAACAGTAGGTAAAACAAGAAAATTCAAGTCACATACTGGTGAAGTATTAGAAGTATCAGGTGGAGATTATGGATGGCAAATTGACTATAGTCAAACTGTTGATCAATTATACAAAGTATTATCTAAAAAAAATCCACAAAATGATGTAGAGGCATATATAAAGAATAAAAATAAAACAAATAAGAAAAAACTTATAAAGAAGTTGGAACCAATTTATAAGAATAAGGCGTATAAATTGAATTTTGATAATCTGGTTGATGATTATAATACGCAAACATATAGTGAAGTTGATATTTCAGAACAAATGGTTTATGTTTTCCAAAATGGACAAGTTGTTTATAGTGCTAAATGTGTAACTGGTCTTCCAAGTGATGCTTCACGTGCGACTAAAACAGGATGTTGGTATATAAAAGATAAGAAATTAGAGTATACTTTAACAGGTGCTGATTATACAACACCAACTAAATATTGGGTTCGTATTACATGGACTGGAACAGGATATCATTATATGAATAGAAGCGATTGGAGTAAATGGTCACCTGATTTATATAAAACAAGAGGTTCTCATGGATGTATTAATTTACAATTAGAAGATGTTAAGAATATTTATAATTTAGTATCTATGAGAGATATGGTATTTATACATGAATAAAGTCATCGAAAGATGGCTTTTTAATTTGCAAATGAATTGCATATTTGTTGACATGATAAATGAGGAATGATAAAATCTAGGAAAAATGCAAATGAATTGCAAATTAGAGGTGAGAATATGCGCTATAAAACAAAAGTATCACAATTAATAGAATTATATTTAAAAGATTGTAATGATAAATGTTTTCATGCTCATGATATCTATGATTTTATTGTAAAAAATAATATAAAGGTTAACATTTCAACTATTTACAGAAATTTAGATCAGTTTGTTGAAGATGGGCAACTGATAAAATATAAATCTGGGAATAATGAAGTATGGATGTATCGTCTTAATCAAAAATTAAAACAATGTCATGAACACCTTCATTTACAATGCAAAGAATGTGGAAAAATTATTCATTTGAATGAGAAATCAATGCAACAAATTATTAAAATATTAGAAAAAGATTACGAATTCTTTTTAGATTGTGATATTTCAACAATTGGTGGTTTATGCCATGCATGTATGGAAAAAAGGAGCTAAAATGAATAGATTATTTAAATGTATAGTAGTTTTATTATGTGGAGTTTTATTAACTGGATGTATACCAATTACTCAAAAATCATCTAAAAAAAGTATAGTATGTACTACTTATGCTCAATATAACTGGATTCAAGAAATTATTGGCTATGATAATTCTGTATTTGACTTAACCTTATTAATTAAGGATGGTACAGATTTACATAGTTATCAACCTACTATTCAAGATCTTGCCAAAGTATCTTCTGCCGATATGTTTGTTTATGTGGGTGGTGAATCAGATCAATGGGTAAGTGATGCTTTAAAAGAAGCAAAAAATAAAAAGATGATAGTTGTGAGTATGATGAGTGTTTTAAAGAATAGAATAAAAGAAGAAGAGCATGTAGAAGGAATGAAAGAAGATCATGAAGAAGATGATGAAAGCGAGTATGATGAACATGTATGGTTATCATTAATTAATGCACATGAAGTAATTCGATATTTATCAAAAGAAATTCAAAAATTGGATGAAGTCAATAAAGATATATATGAAGAAAATACTAAATGTTATTTAAATAATATTGATGATTTAAATCATCAATATCAACAAGTTATAAAAAATGCATCCACAAAAACATTGCTTTTTGCTGATAGATTTCCTTTTAGATATTTATTAGATGATTATCATTTAAAATATTATGCAGCATTTCCGGGATGTTCAGCCGATGTGGAAGCAAGTTTTTATACAATTACTTTTTTAGCAAATAAAATAGATGAATTAAAGTTAACAAGTATTTTTATTATTGATCAGACAAACTTAAAGATTGCTCAAACAGTAAAGGATAATACGCAAAAGAAAAATCAAAAAATACTGTATTTGGATTCTTTACAATCTGTAAATGATAAAAAAATAAAAAATGGTTATAGCTATTTAAGTGCTATGAAACATAATTTAAAGATGTTAAGAGAAGCAATAAATGAATAAGGAGAGATTATGTCATATATAAAAGTTAAAGATTTATCATTAGGTTATGATAATGAAATTGTGTGCTCAAATATAAATTTTGAGATTCATAAAAATGATTATTTATGTATTATTGGAGAAAATGGTGCAGGGAAAAGTACATTGATTAAAACACTTTTAGATTTAAAAGAAAAAAAATCTGGAATAATTACTTTTTCTGATAATTTGAAGAAATCAGAAATTGGCTATCTTCCTCAACAAACAGTTGTTCAAAAAGATTTTCCAGCAACAGTTCAAGAAGTTGTACTTTCAGGAATGTTATCTCATTTGAAATATCGTCCATTTTACACCAAAAAAGAAAAAAAACGAGCAAAACAAGAAATGGATAAATTAGGAATTACACATTTACAAAATAAAAGTTATCGATTGCTCTCTGGTGGACAGCAACAGCGTGTTTTGCTTGCTAGAGCACTATGTGCATCAGATAAGATTATTTTATTAGATGAACCAGTTACTGGATTAGATCCACAAGTAACACAAGAATTTTATGCTTTATTGAAAGAGTTAAACGAGCAAGGAATGACGATAGTGATGGTTTCTCATGACTTATCAGTATTAAATTATGCGACACATGTTTTATATTTAAAGAAAAATGAACCAATCTATATGAAAAAAGATATTTTTATTGAAAAGTACGGAAAGGAGCTTAATAATGAATAATTTTATTTCAACATTGCAATACTATTTTTCATATCCTTTTGTACAATATGCATTAATTGTAGGAGTATTGATTGCTTTATGTTCATCTTTATTAGGAGTAACGCTTGTTTTAAAACGTTTTTCTTTTATTGGAGATGGATTGTCACATGTTGCATTTGGGGCAATGGCTGTTGCCACGGTTTTACAATTTACTTCACAAACTTTATTCATTATGATTGTTACTGTTATTGCAGCTATTTTCCTATTAAGAACAGGACAAAATACAAAAATTAAGGGTGATTCTGCTATAGCGATGCTTTCTGTAGGAGCACTTGCTATTGGCTATTTGGTAATGAATATTTTTTCGACTTCGGCTAATGTTTCTGGTGATGTTTGTTCAACTTTGTTTGGGTCTACTACAATTTTAACATTAACACATTTTGAAGTTGGTGTTTGTATAATTATGTCATTGCTTGTTGTTTTATTTTATATTTTATTTTACAACCGTATTTTTGCTGTTACTTTTGATGAAGATTTTATGAAAGCCACAGGTAAAAAGACAGAGCTCTATAATTTAATGATTGCTGTATTGACAGCTATTATTATTGTACTTGCAATGAATTTAGTAGGATCGTTATTAATTACAGCATTGCTTATTTTTCCAGCATTATCTGCTATGAAAATAATGAATAGTTTTAAGAGCATTGTTATCTATGCGGCTATTTTATCAGTTGTTGGTGCGTTTATAGGTATTATTCTTTCTATTCTATTTTCTACACCTGTTGGAGCAACGATTGTTTTTATAAATATTGTAATTTTTATTATTAATTGGTTGATTTCAATTGTAAAATAGTAAAAGATATTTAAATGACTTTATTTTCAAGAAGAAGATATTTTGTTAGAATGTAAGAGGTGATAATTAATGGATGGAATTTTATTGATAAATAAACCTGCAGGTTATACAAGCCATGATATTGTAGGTATTGTAAGAAAAAAATTACATACAAAAAAAGTTGGACATTGCGGGACATTAGATCCAGATGCTACAGGTGTTTTAGTTGTATGTGTTAATAAGGCAACAAAAGCTATTCAATTTTTAATGAGTGATACAAAATTTTATAGAGCAACTTTATCTCTTGGGAAAAGTACAGATACATATGATGCAAGTGGTAAAGTGTTAGAAGAAAAAGAAGTTGGAGCTTTATCAGAAAATCAAGTAATTGATGTTTTGAATTCGTTTATGGGTAAATCTAAACAAAAGCCACCTATCTATTCAGCAATAAAAGTAAATGGAAAGAAACTTTATGAATATGCAAGAAATGGTGAAGAAGTTGAAATTAAAGAGAGAAATATAGAAATTATGATGATTAAAATGATTTCATTTTCAAATAATGAAATTGTTTTTGATGTAAAGTGTTCAAAAGGAACCTATATTCGTTCTTTATGTGTAGATATTGCTCAAAAATTAGGATATCCAGGTCACATGTCTCATCTTGAAAGAAGACAAGCTGGACACTTTTCGATTGAAGATTGTATTACCTTAGAACAATTAGAAAAGGGGGATTATACATTACATTCAATAGAAGAAGCTTTAGGTGATTATCCAAAATTAAAATTAAAGGATCCAACGATTGTTTATCATGGTAAACAAATTAAAAGTAATTTAACGGGTAAAATAGCTATTTATGATAACCATAATAAAATATTAGCTATTTACGAAAGCACAGGAACGGGATATTTAAAAAATGTAAGAGGATTATGGTAATGGAAATTATTCATTTGTCAGTTAATAGCCAATTTAAAGTTGAGGATTCTGTTTGTGCTTTAGGTTTTTTTGATGGTGTACATTTAGGACATCAACAACTTTTGAAAAATGTTGAGTCTATCTCTAAAGAAAAAGGCTTAAAAAAAGCAATTATGACATTTTCTTTACATCCTAAACAAATTTTAGAAAAAAATGATTACACATATTTAATGTCATTATCTGAAAAAATAAAAGTTTTAGAAGAGTTGGAATTTGATTATTTTTATATTATTGATTTTGATCAAGAAGTTGCTCATTTAGAGCCAGATGTTTTCTTAAAAAAATATATTATTGATCATCATATTAAACATGTTGTTTGTGGTTTTGATTTTCACTTTGGAAATAAGGGGAAAGGTGATATTTCTACTTTAGCCAATAATTCTTTTTTTGATGTTACGGTTGTAGATGAATATACTGAAAATTCTTTAAAAGTATCTTCTTCATATATAAAAACTTTATTAAATGATGGTTGTGTTGAAAAAGCAAATTATTTATTGACACGTCCATATCGTGTTTCTGGGAAAGTTATATATGGATTACAAAATGGTAGAAAGATTGGTTTTCCAACAGCTAATATTAATTATGGACATTATGTTGTTTTAAAAAAAGGTGTTTATGGTGTTTATCTTATAGTACATGGTAAACGTTATAAAGGAATGGCAAATATTGGCTACAATCCAACGGTTGGTGTTCTCCATAACTTGTCTTTAGAAGTTAATATTTTCAATTTTGACCAAGATATTTATGGAGAAGAAGTGGATGTAGATTTTATTTTTAGAGTAAGAGATGAATGTAAATTTAAATCATTAAATCATTTGAAGGAACAATTAGAAAAAGATAAAAAACATATTGATCAATTTCTTGATTAATATGTTTTTCTTTTGTTTAAACTACAATTGGTGAAACAAATGATTTATATTCATTTATTATTAGCAAATATGATATGGGGCTTAAATGTTATTGTAACTAAGATTAATTATGATTATTTTCATCCAATATTTTTAACGATGTTAAAATTATTGTTTTCAATTATATCATTGCTTATTTATATTAATTATAAAAAAATATCATTTAAAAAAGTATCATTAAAAAGTTTATTTATACAGACTAATTTTATTAATGTTATTAATTTTTTATTAACTTATTATGCATTACAATTTGTAAAGGGAACAATGACCGCAACTATTAATTCTTTAGCACCAGTTTGTATGTTTTTAATAGCTGTTTCATTTTCTAAGTGGAATTATAAAATCTTTTTTTCGTTGTGTATGACAATCTTTGGCTTTTTATGTGCTATTCATTTTAGAATTTTTGATCTAAACAAAAGTGTCCTTTTTTTAATAATAGCTTTATTTATTTATAATTTTGGAAATTATAAATTAAAAAATATTTCATGTAATCCTTATGTTTATAATTTGTATTTATTGATTATTGCTTTCTTTGAATTTATTATTCTTTTATTGTTTATAAAAAAGCCATTATTTACACAAGTAAATATTTTATATTTTTGGCTATTTTTATTAACTTCTGGAATTGGCTATGCGTATATACAATGTATTTATCTTTCATCAATTCAACTAATCGGTCCATTAAAAACAAGTTTTTTCATGGCATTTAACCCAGCTTTTACTTATCTTTTTTCTTTAGTGTTTTTAAAAGAAAAGATTGATTTTTTTGTTTTGATTGGATTTCTAATTATATTTTCTTCATCGTTCTATTTTATTTTAAAGAAACAAAATTAGATTTAGACAAGTATATGACTTCATGATATAATTATTCATAGAAATGTGATTAAAAGAGGTTGTTGACATGAAATATTTGAATGAGATTGTAAATATAGTTGGAATGAAAATGATTGTTATTATTGCAGTAAGTATTTTAGTTTTAATATTACTGATTTTAATTTATCGTTTGTTGAAATTAAAACATTATCGCAATGAAATCGTAGATTTAGAAAACAAAATGAATGCGATTAAATCATTGCCTATTCAATATCGTTTAGGTAGAGTTAAAGGTATTGCTAAAAATATGCCCGAATTGCAAGAGAAATATGAATGCTATGACGCAAAATTTTCTGATTTATCTAATCTTCAAAATGAAGAAATTATTCCTCTTGTTAATGATATTGATGAATCACTTTATTATCGTAAGTTACGTGGTGTACAGAAGAAAATGGATATTTTAGAAGAAAAAGTTCTACAGTATGCTAAAGAGTCTAAACAACTTTTAAAAGATATTGAAGTAATCACAGAAATAGAGAATATTCAAAGATTAGAAATTATTAAAGTTAAAGAAAAATATCGTGCAACAAATGATACTTATGCACAAATTCGTTTCAAAGTTGAAGATTATGTGCCAAAGATTCAAGACGTATTTCATGATATTGATGAACGTTTTGTTGAATTAGAAAATTATATGAACAATCAACAATTTGAAGAAGCAAAAATTGATACTGAAAATATTTCAAGAGATATAGATGAGTTGGATCAAAAATTAAAAGATTTACCTACATATATTTCTATTGTTCGACAATATTTACCAAAACGTTTGAATGAATTAAAATCTATCATGAAAGATATGCAAGAAAAAGATTTTGCAGTGGAAAGAATGAATGCGAGTGTTCGCCTTTCTAAAATTAGTAGTGATTTACAAAATACAGGACATAACATTAAGAATCTTGATTTAAATAATGTTGGTCAAACGATTGAATTAATGACAGAAGAATTAAATTTATTATATTCTGATTTTGAAAAAGAGAAAAATGCATATGCTCTTTATGAAGAAAAAAGAAATGAATGCTATAAATTTGTTAATACAATTGAAAGTGGACTTGCAAAAGCAAAAGAAAGTATTCGTGAAATAGAAGAAAATTATATTTTAGATGATTACACCATTACAATTGAAGATGATTATAATCAATTTCAAACAATTGTAGATGATTTAGCTGAAATCACTAAGATTATTGAAACTAAAGATTTTTCTTATATAGAAATGATAGATAATTTTTCTAAGATTGTGGAACAAAGTAAGCCGTATAATGATTCTTTAATCAAACATAATGAATTAGCAGAAACTTTACGTATTCAAGAAAAACGTGCATTAGATGAATTAGATAATATCAATATTGTATTATTGGAAATCAAATCAGAAATTAGAAATAAACATTTACCGATGATTAGTGAGTCGTATCAAGATTATATTGATGATTCATATAAAAAAGCAGATGCAATTTTAAATTTTATTAGAAAAAGACCTATTGATTTAAAAAGTTTATCGTTACAAGTAGATGCCGCTAGAGATGTTATTTATAAATTATATGATAATGTTCATAATTTAATTGTAACTGCAGAAATGGTAGAAGATGCAATTGTTTTTGGAAATAGATATCGTTCTTCATTTTTAGAAGTAAACACTGAACTTACGAAAGCAGAATTACTTTATAGAAATGGCGAATATACAAAGGCTTTATCTACAGCGGTTGATATTATTGAAAAAATAAAACCTGATTCTTATGAAATGTTGGTCAATAAAAAAAGTCCTAAGGTTGAATAGGACTTTTTTCATGAGGGTCATATGTTAATTGGAAATGAATAAAAATAAAATATGGAGGGAAATATGGTATATCTAGATTATGCTGCAACAACACCTTATCATAAGGAAGTTTTAAAAACTTATACACAATTATTAGAAAAATATTTTTATAATGCTGATAGTATTTATAGTCAAGGAATTGAAGTTAATCGTTTGTTAGAAAAATCGAGAAGTCTATTGGCTAAAATGCTAAATGTTAGTGATGAAGAAATGATTTTTACAAGCTGTGGTAGTGAAGCAAATAACATGGCAATTAAAGGAATTGCTTTTCAATATCAAAATAGAGGGAAGCACATTATTACAACTTCAATAGAACATTCTTCTGTGTATGAAACATGTAAAGAATTGGAAGAAGTTTTTGGGTATGAAGTTACGTATCTACCTGTGGATCATACAGGACATATTCAAATTGAAGATGTTAAAAAGAGTATTAGAGATGATACGATTTTGATTAGTGTTATGTGTATTAATAATGAAGTAGGTTCGATTCAGCCTATTGAAGAAATAAAAAAATTACTTAAAGAATATCCACTCATTAAGTTTCATGTTGATATGGTACAAGCTTTAGGAAAAATAAAAATTGATTTAGATGGAATAGATTGTGCATCTTTTTCTGCACATAAAATAAACGGTTTAAAGGGAAGTGGATTACTTTTTAAAAGAAAATCAACTACTTTAGTTCCACTTATCAATGGTGGTCAGCAAGAATATGGATTACGTGGAGGAACAAGTAATGCATGTACTTATATTGTTCTTGCTAAAACGTTAAGGTTAGCACTAGAAAATTTTGACCATAAAGAAAAATATGTTTTAAAATTAAATAAATATTTGATTGAAGAACTAAAGAAAATTCCCAATGTTGTCATTAATACAGGAGGAAATGCATCAAGTCATATTGTTAACTTTTCTTGTATTGGTTATAAACCAGAGGTTATTTTGCATGCTTTAGAAGAAAAAGATATTTTAATTTCAACAAGAAGTGCGTGTAGTTCTAAAACAAGTGATGTTTCTAGAGTTATGCAACAATTGCATTTACCGGATGAAATAGCAAAAAGTGCATTAAGGGTAAGTATTAGTGATTTGACAAAAGAAGAAGAAATTGATAAATTTATTTATTGTTTAAAAGAAGTATTAGATTCAATAAAAAAACAGAGGTAAAATATGGAAGCAAATTATATTGTCGTTCGTTTTGGTGAACTTACAACAAAAGGTAAAAACAGAAAATTATTTACACAAAAATTATTAAAAAATACAAAAGAAATTCTTTTTGAATTTCCTCAATTACAATATCAATTACAATATGATCGTTTATATATTTATTTAAATGGAGCAGATCATTTGTTAGTTAATGAAAAATTAAAAACAGTTTTTGGAATTCATTCTTTTTCAAATGCTTATAAATTTGAAAAAGATTTAGATGTTGTCAAAGATGCGATTGCTCAAATGATTAACGAAGATACAAAAACAACTTTTAAAATTAATACTAAAAGAAGTGATAAAACATTTCCTAAAAAATCACAAGATATCAATAGAGAAATTGCTGGACATGTTTTTCATCATGTAGATAGACAATTAAAAGTGGATGTTCATCATCCAGAAATGTTGGTCACTGTTGAAATTAGACATGATGCTATTTATGTGATGACAAATGTAATTAAGGGAGCAGGTGGATATCCTGTTGGTATAGGTGGAAAAGCGTTATTAATGTTATCTGGTGGAATTGATTCACCAGTAGCTGGATATTTAACTTTAAAACGTGGGGTAGATATTGAGTGTGTACACTTTGCAGCACCACCATATACAAATGAATTTGCCAGAGAAAAAGTTTTTGATCTTGTTGATCAATTAAGACATTATACTCATGGTAAAATCACTGTTCATGTTGTTAATTTCACAAAATTACAACTTGCGGTTTATGATCATTGTGATGAAAGTTATGCGATGACAGTTATGCGTAGAATGATGTATCGTATTGGTGAAAAACTTGCTTTAAAAAATCATTGTTTAGCACTTGTTAATGGAGAAAGTATTGGACAAGTTGCTTCCCAAACATTGGATAGTATGAATGTTATTAATCAAGTGATTTCAATTCCGGTATTAAGACCAGTTTTATGTCTTGATAAATTAGAAATTATAGATATTGCTCAAAAAATAAATACTTACGATATTTCTATTAGACCATATGAAGATTGTTGTACAATCTTTACTCCAAAAGCTCCTGCAACAAAACCTAGAAGTTATAAAGCAGAAGCTTTCGAAGCAACTTTTGATTATGAAACATATGTAAATGAATGTGTAGAAACAGTTGAAACTGTTGTTGTCGATGCAAATTATAAAAATGATGAAGATATTTTTTAAAAAAAGAGTATAGAATTTCATTCCTGATGCAAAATATGAGTGTCAGGAGGTGACACAACATGGCACAAAGTAACAACAGCAATAGATTAGTTGTACCAGGAGCTCAAAATGCTATTGACCAAATGAAATATGAAATTGCAAATGAATTTGGTGTTAATTTAGGTCCTGATACAACAGCTAGAGCAAACGGCTCTGTTGGTGGAGAAATTACTAAAAGATTAGTTAAAATGGGACAAGAACAAATGTCTCGTTCTTCATATAATAAATAGATAAAAAGAATAGTTTTCTTAAAAAATAAGAAGACTATTCTTTTCTTTTTCACCTTAATTGAAAGAGCTTACATTTTTTTGACAATTTCGTCTGGAAATATTGTTTTTATGTATTAAATTAGGTACAATATAGTTATATTGTTAGGAGGTAAATTATGGTAAAAGTAATGGCGGTTAACGCAGGGAGTTCCTCTTTAAAATTCCAATTGATCAATATGCCAAGTGAAGAAGTTATTACTTCGGGTTTAGTTGAAAGAATTGGACAAGAAGTTGGAAATTTTGTTATTAAAGTAAATGGAGAAAAAATACAAACACAAACACCAATTCCAGATCATCAAGTGGCTGTTGATTTATTATTGAAAGCTCTTGTTGATCATCATATTGTTGAAAGTTTGGAAGAAATAGATGCAGTAGGTCATCGTGTTGTACATGGAGGAGAAGATTTTGATGACTCAGTAGTCGTTGATGAAGATGCAGTAAAAAAAGTTGCAGATTTAGCTGAGCTAGCTCCTTTACATAATCCAGCAAATATCATTGGTTATAAAGCATTTAAAGAAGCTTTACCAGATCATGTAGGACATGTTTTTGTTTTTGATACTGCATTCCATCAAACATTGGATAAAGAAAGATATTTATATCCTTTACCACTTGAATATTATACAGATTTAAAAGTGAGAAAATATGGTGCACATGGTACAAGTCACAAATATGTTTCTCAACAAGCTATTGAAATGTTAGGAAATCCTAAAGAATCAAGAATTATTGTTTGCCATTTAGGAAATGGAGCAAGCATTTCAGCTGTTCAAGATGGTAAATGTGTTGATACATCTATGGGATTTACACCACTTGCTGGTGTGATGATGGGAACACGAAGTGGAGATGTTGATCCTTCAGTTATGCCTTATTTATGTAAAAAATTAAATAAAACAGCAGATGAAGTTTTAGAAATCTATAATAAAAAATCAGGAATGTTAGGAATTTCAGGTATTTCTTCTGATTCAAGAGATATTGAAAATGCATTATTTAATGAAGGAAATGAACGTGCTTTATTAACTGGTTTATTGTATGCACGAATTGTTTCGAAATATATTGGACAATATTATGCTGAACTAGGTGGTTGTGATGCTATTTGCTTTACTGCTGGGGTTGGAGAAAATGCAGCATATTTAAGACGTTTAATTATTGATAACGTTTCAAGAGCATTTGGTGTTTTCTTAGATGAAGAACTAAATAATGTTAGAAGTGATGAAAATCGTGTTATTTCACATCAATATTCTCAAATTAAGGTCATGGTTATTCCAACAAATGAAGAAGTTATGATAGCTAGAGATACTGTTCGTTTATTAAATCTATAAACCTGTGTAAACAGGTTTTTTCTTTGTTTAAGGTATGTTATTATAGAATGGGGTGAAAATTATGATAGAAAAGATTTTAAATAAAATTGAAGAATATGAATGTATTTGTTTATATCGTCATGTAAATCCAGATTATGATGCTTTTGGAAGTCAATTTGGGATGTATGATTTAATTCAAAATACATTTGATCATAAAGAAGTCTATTTTGCTGGTGATTTTTCTTCTGATTTAGTGACTAAATATCAATTTACAGGAAAAATTAGTAAACCAACTTTTGAAAAACCGACTTTGGGGATTGTTTTAGATACAGCAAATCAGGAAAGAATTGATGGTGATATTAGTTTTTGTAAAGAAATTATAAAAATTGATCATCATATTGTTGTTGATTCATATGGAAATTTAAATTTTGAAGATAGTACAGCTTCTTCATGCAGCCAAATAGTAGCTTTATTCTTGAAAAATGAACGCGTGAAAATTTCAAGTTTTGGAGCTGCTGCTCTTTATATGGGAATTGTTGGTGATACAAATCGATTTATGTATTCTGCTACTGATCAACGTACTTTTGAAGCAGCTATGTATTTATATAATTGTGGTTTTGATATGCAAGCTCTTTATGAAAAAATGTATATGAAAAAAGCTAAAGATTTAAAAGTGAATGCTTTTATTTTAAATCATTATATTGAAGATGAAGGGATTGCTTACTATATTTTAAAAGATGAAGATTTAAAACATTTAAATATTTCTAGAGAAAGAGGCTCTGATTTTGTTAATTTATTAAGCTCTGTTGAAGAGTACAAAGTATGGTTAGCTATAACAGAAAATACGAAAGATCATAATTGGCGAGTTTCAATGAGATCAAGACATATTCCTGTTAATGAAATAGCAAATAAATATCGAGGTGGAGGACATGCCTTTGCTTCAGGAGCAACACTTTTATCATTGGATGAACTTCCATCATTATTAAATGATATCAAGGAGAAAATAAATGAGTGATTTTATACAAAATATCATTAATGAAATTAAAAGAAATTTTTATTCATCAAAAGTACAGACAACTAAAAAATGGAGCTATTTAATTCCATTAATTATTGTTTTCTTATTAGCTATTATTGGAGAATATGTTTTATTGCTTCCAATACATTATCAATCGCAAACATTTGTTTTTCACTTAATTTTTCTAATTATTATCTTTGTTATTTTGCATGCAATATTATTAGGTACTTTTGATAAAGTATCTAAATATTTAATGTTTGTAGTTGTTGCTTTGCTTGTTTATGTAGGAGTAGGATCAATTTATAGTTTGCCTATTTTCCATGCTAAAAATTATCAAAATCAATTGCAGCTAGATAAAAAGGCTGATTTTTATAAAGATAATGAAACTATTTCTTACCAATCTATTCCAGTTGTGGATCGTGAAAGTGCTATTAAATTAGGTGACCGAAAAATGGGGCAAATGATTGATTACGTTTCACAATTTGAAGTAGATGAATCTTATGAACAAATTAATTATCAAGATACGCCTTATCGAGTAACACCTTTAGAATACAGTGATTTAATTAAATGGATAACAAATAGAAAAGAAGGGTTACCAGGATATATAAAAGTTAATATGGTAAGCCAAGAATCTGAAGTTGTTGAATTAAAAGAAGGCATGAAATATTCAAAATCTGAACATTTTGGTAGAAATATTAATCGCTATTTAAGAATGAATTATCCTACAAAAATGTTTGAAGAACTTGCTTTTGAAATTAATGATGATGGTACTCCATATTGGATAGCTCCTGTATTTAAATATAAAATAGGGCCGTTTGGTGGAAAAGATATTATAGGAGCAGTTTTAGTAAATGCTATTGATGGTAAACACAAATATTACGATATTAAAGATATTCCTAATTGGGTAGATCGTGTTTATCCAGCGGATTTAGTTATACAACAACTAGAAAATTACGGTAAATATACACATGGGTATATTAATTCTGTTTTCTCACAAAAAGGAGTATTACAGCCTACAGATGGATATAATTACATTGTTATTGATGACGATGTTTATTTATATACAGGGCTTACAAGTGTTTCTAAAGATGCTAGTAATGTAGGGTTTGCTTTAATTAATTTACGTACAAAAGAAGGAAAATACTACCATATTTCAGGAGCGGAAGAATATTCAGCTATGTCATCTGCTGAAGGAAAAGTACAAAATTTAAAATATAAAGCAACATTTCCAATACTTATTAATGCTGGTGGGGAACCGACTTACTTCCTTTCTTTAAAAGATAGTAGTAACTTGGTTAAAATGTATGCTTTTGTAAGTGTTAAAAATTATCAAATCGTAGCAACAGGAAGTAGTGTGTCTGAAGCAGAAAAGGCATATTATGATGTTTTAGCTCAAAATGGTAAAAGTCATGAAGAGTTTGAAGAAAACACTGTAACTGGTAAAATTACAACAATTAATAGTGCGGTTAAAGATGGAAATAGTGTTTACTACTTTAAACTTGAAGGACATGAACAGATTTTTATTGCTGATCTTTCGTTATCGAATAACTTACCACTTGTACAAGTTGGAGATGAAGTTGAAGTTCAATTTTTATCAAATGATCATAAAAGTGTAGTAATTAATCAATTTAAAGTTAAATAAGTTGAAATAGGGATAATACAAATTGTATTATCTTTATTTTTTATTTTATAAATTACTTTTAAGTAAAAGATTTATAATAAAATAAAAAAAGGGGTGTATTTTTTATAAATA
>NZ_JBKYAR010000038.1:0-21003 GCF_047023275.1 Faecalibacillus sp.
TGAGTCCTAAAACCTATGATTTTATATAGTTTTCATAAACTTTAGACTCTACCTTGATAGTATACCACATTCTAAATGAAAAAAGCTCCTAAGAGCTTTTATCCATTATATTTTAATACAAAATAATTTTTCTTTCCTCGACGAATAACTGTTTTGCTTTGCCCAAAAGCATCTTCTTTTTTAACAGTAAATTCTAAATCTTTAATACGTTCACCATTGATTAAAACAGATCCACCATTTACAAATTCTCTAGCTTCTCTTTTACTTTTAGCAGCACCTACTAAAATCAAAGCATCTAAAATATTCATTTCATTTTCTTCTGTTTCAACTGTTGGAACACCTTCAAAAGCAACATCTACTTGTTCTAAAGTTAAATTTTGAATTTTTCCTGAGAATAGTGTTTGTGAAACTTGAACTGCTTCTTCATAAGCTTCTTCACCATGTAAGAAAGTAATAACTTCTTTAGCTAATGCTTTATGTGCTTCTCTTAAATGAGGTTGTGTTTTATTTTTTTCTTCTAATTCCATAATTTCTTCTGGAGTTAAGAAAGTTAAGAATTTCAAATAATCAATAACTTTATCATCTTCTGAATTAATAAAGAATTGATACATTTCATAAGGAGAAGTTTTTTCTCTATCTAACCAAATAGCTTTACCATTTGTTTTACCAAATTTTGTACCATCGCTTTTTGTTAGAAGTGGCATTGTAAAACCATATGCTTCTTTTCCCGTTTTCTTTCTAATTAATTCAATACCTGCTGTAATATTTCCCCATTGATCTTGTCCAGCAACTTGTAATTGACAGTTTTTATTTTCATGTAACCAATAGAAATCCATTGCTTGCATAATCATATAAGAGAATTCAGTATAAGTAATTCCTAAATCTAATCTTCTTTTAACAATATCTTTATTCAACATATAGTTAACATTAAAATATTTACCATAATCTCTTAAAAAATCAATAAAATTTAAATCTTTTGACCAATCATAATTATTAACAACTTCAAAACCAAAAATCTTTTGTGCTTGCGCTTTTAAACAATCAAAATTATGTTGAACTTGTTCTTTAGTAATCATTGGTCTTTCTGTATCAGGTTTAGGATCACCAATTAATCCTGTAGCACCTCCAACTAATAAAATTGGATTATGCCCTGCATCTTTTAATCGCTTACTAATTAAAAATGAAGAGAAATGCCCTATGTGTAAACTATCTCCAGTTGGATCAGTTCCAATATAGAAAGTTAGTCCTCCATTATTTAATTTTTCTTCAATTTCTGGAGAACTTACATCTTTAATTAATCCTCTCCAAACTAATTCATCATAAATTTTCATAATTTCCTCCTTAAAATAAAAAACTCATTCCCATAGGAACGAGTTGATCGCGGTACCATCCTAAATTCATGTCAAAGACATACACTCAAATAGATAACGGCTTGCACCGTCTAAGCTTTGCACTTAGAAGCTCCAGAGTGTATTCATATTATCTCTTGGCTTGTTTCCACCACCCACAAGCTCTCTATGACAATCCAATAATACTACTTGTCTCTTTCATTGCTGTAAGTATATAATATTAGAATTCATATTTAAAGTCAAGCAATTATAAAAATAAACCACTTTCGTGGTTTATTGGATTGTTGATTTTCGATAAATATTTGTATATCCTACGCATACTTCTTTTGTTTCTAGTTCTTCTTGATTTAAAATTTTAGTAAGTAAACGTACAGCTAAAGCACCCATATCATAAATTGGTAGATGGATTGTAGATAAAGATGGTCTACATATAAGCGAATAACTTGTATCCATCATTGCCATGACTTCCATATCATTTGGTATATCTATCTTATTATCAATAGCAGCATTTACAACAGCTACACCTTCTTTATCGTAACTTGCAAAAACTAAATCATGTTTATGATTTCTAAAATGTTCCACAAATTGTGTATAGCTTTCTTCATAGTGAGTAGAAGTATTAATAACTTGTGTTTTTTCATCAAAATCTAATTGATGATCTTGATATGCTTTTTTCATTCCTTCAATTAAATCTACTGTTCTAATAAGATTTTGTTGAGGACTTACAAAAACAATATCTTTCTTACCTTTATCTAAATAATTATTGATAATATCATATGTAATTTTTTGTGCATCAACAAAAACAGAACCAATTGATTCATCGCTGACTTTCATACCAATAACAACTGCTGGAATACTATGTTTTTTAACCAATTCAATTTGTTGATCAATGTTACCATTATTAAATAATATGACACCGTCAGCTCTTGTACGAATCACTTTTTCCATAACATCATCCATTGGACCATTTCCAATATCATCTGTTGTATAAATAGTAATATTATAGTCTAATGTTCTACCAGCATCACCAATTCCACCAATCATATCTTTAACATGTGCAAAAAGTGATTGTGGAAAGATTATTGCAATGGTTGTTGTTTTATTAGTTGCAAGACCTCGAGCAATTTGATTAGGTTTAAAGTTCAGTTCATCAATAACCTTCATAACCTTTTCTTTAGTTTTTTCACGAACAACTGATGATCCATTAATAACACGAGATACTGTTGCAAGAGAAACTCCAGCTTCTCTTGCAACATCATAAATCGTAGCTTTTTTCATTAATCTTTTAAATCATCGATAATGACATTTAGGTCATCTTCAATGTCATTAATTTCGTCTTCTAAATCAGAAAAATCATCAAATTCTTGTTCGCTCACTTTTTCTTTTATATCATTTACTTTATCATTTACATCTACAATAATTTTATCAACTTGGTCTTTTAATTTAGAATATTGATCACTGTCTTGTAATTTAGTAACAACCTCATCAAATTTATCTTTTAACTCATTTAATTTTGTTAAAGAATTTTCTTTGAATTCATCCACATCAAATTCATCTACTGTCTTTTTAAGACCATCAATTGTTTCACTAATTAACTTTTGATAATCTTCTACAGTCATTTCTTTAGCAGTGTCAAGAGTTTCTTTACCTTTACCTTTTAATTCTTCTCTTAACTCACTTCCTTTTTTTGGTGCAAGTAACATCCCTGCAATAGCACCAATTCCTAAAGTTGTTAAAAATCTTCCTAACTTCATACTATCTCACCTTTCTATTTTTTCTTTAAAAAGCTCATCATTATTTTCAATGGATTAAACTTTGGTCTTTGAGGATCAAAGAACTTTGCAACTGTTTCTACAGGCGCATTTAATAAATCCAATTTATAATTGACATCATCTAAGACTTTATCAACTCTTTTTAATGTATCTTGTGCCATTTCAACAGTATCCCCTGTTTGTTTGATTGCTGTTGATGTACGAATAAACAAAACACCTAAAGCAACTAAACAAAATGCACCTGCTAAAATTAAAACACAGTAACAAATGTCCATTGTCGTCATAAACATCCCTCTACTTTCTTTAATAATTGTACCATAATTTACTCTTTTTATATAGATTTTTTAGCTTCTATCAACATTTCTTCAAATTTATAAATATCTTTACTACTCATAAATAAGAACACACAATTATCATATTGCATTAATTCCTTTACACCTGCTTCATCTTCAGTAATGACTTTAGCACGTGCACTATTTTTAGAAATATCGTAAATATCAATGTCTATTCCGTCTTCATGTTTAGCATTTTCTGGGAATGGGCAGAAATATGGATAATCTGCTTTGTCCATTTCTTGTGCGAATTCTTTAGCAAAACGTGCACCTCTTGAAAAACGATCCGGTTGGAAAATAGCAACGATTTTCTTACCAGGATATCTTACTCTTGTTGCTTCGATTACATATCTAATTGCAGTTGGATGATGTGCATAATCATCTACAAAAACATTATTTCCTTCTGTTTTTACTGTATAACGACGTTTTGTTCCTTTAAAAGTTTGTAATTTATTTAAAATATAATCATAAGACATATCTTCTAGATAACCAAGTGTAATGATTGCTAATGAATTATATAACATATGCATTCCAAATAATGGTATGTTAAAATGTCCAAATAATTCTTGATGAATATAAACATCAAAAGATAAACCTTGTGGTGTTTCTAAAACATTTACTGCTCGAACATCATTGTTTTCACCTAAACCAAATCTTAAAACATGTTTTTCAAAATGAATTTTTTTGATATTTGGATCATCACCCCATACAATAACTGTTTTCTTTACTTGTTTAGCAAATTGTTCAAATGATTGAATATATCTTTCTAGATTACCAAAATAATCAACATGGTCTAATTCAATATTGTTAATAATGGCATAATCTGGATGATAATGTAAGAAATGATCTTGGAATTCGCAAGTTTCTGAAATAAAATATTTACTTCCAACTTGTCCATGTCCAGTTCCATCTCCAATTAAAACAGATGTCTTATCAAAGTCTTCAAATAAATGATAAGCCATTCCTGTTGTTGTTGTTTTTCCATGTGTTCCTGCAACAGCAATTGAAACATAATGTTCCATAAAATCAGCTAAGAAATCATAATATCTTGTACATTTAACATTTGGATTTTCTAATGCTGCTTTAACTTCTTCATTTGATTCATCAAAAGCATTACCAATGATTACATGATAACCGTCCTTTATATTATCTTTATTAAATGAATAAATTGGAATATTTCTCTTTCTCAATTCATCTTCAATAAATATATATTTGTCAATATCACTTCCAGCAACTTCGTTCCCTAATTCATATAAAATTGTTGCTAATGGAGCCATTCCTGACCCTTTAATTCCTATAAAATAATACATAATTGTCACCTCGGTTCTTATTCTATCACAATTTTATTTCTTTTTCTTTGTTAAGAGTATTTTTTTTAAAAAAAACGAGCTTTGCTCGTTTAAAAACATTCTATGTAAGATTAAACTCCTAAACTAATACGAATACATTTATTAATACGTTCCATTTCTAATGGCGTAAGTTCTCCTATTTTTCTAATCAAACGTGATTTATCAATTGTCCTCATTTGTTCAAGTAAAGCAATTGAATTTTCTTTTAAATCATCCCTAGATTTAATAAATGTATGCGTAGGAATATTTTTCTTTCTTGATGATGTCAATGGTGAAATAATAATTGTTGTGCTAAAACGATTACCACTATCATTTTGAATGACAACAACAGGTCGTATTCCAGATTGTTCACTTCCTACCCCTACACTCAAATCAGCATAAAACAAATCTCCTCTTTTAACTTCCATATAAATCATCCTTTCTAATTCATACTTATTATATAATTTTAGTTTGACAAAATTTGTCTATTCGAAGGAGCTATCAAATATAATTTCACTATAAAAGTTTTCTCTATTTTCTATTTTTATATACAAAAAAACGAGCAAAATTGCTCGTCTTAAATAATATAAATATCTTTTGTAAAAGAATTTAATACTTGGCAACCTTCCTTTGTTACCATAACTAGATCCTCTACACGTACTCCAAAATTTCCTTCTAAATAAATTCCCGGTTCAATAGAAAAAATCATACCTTCTTCAACTTCCATTTCATTAACTGAAGAAACATCTCCATATTCATGAACATCACGTCCAATAAAATGTCCTAAACGATGTGTAAAATATTTTCCATATCCTTCATCACTAATCACTTTTCTTGCACATTTATCAATTTCTGATAACTTAACACCTGGCTTAATAAGTGCTTCTGCAGCTTCATTTGCTTTTTTAACAATCTCATAAACTTTAATTTCTTCTTCTCGAATTCCTTCGTAAAAGAATGTACGCGTCATATCAGAACAGTATCCTTGATAAACACATCCCATATCAATTAATACACAATCACCTTTTTTTAGTGGTGTATCATCATTTTCATGATGTGGATCAGCAGCATTTTTACCAAATGCAACAATAGCTCCATAGCATGTTGAATGATGATTAAAAAATAATTCATCCAATTTTTTAGCAAGTTGTTTTTCAGTAACACCTTCTTGAATGAATGGAATGATTTCTTCCATAACAGCATCATTAATTTTACTAGATTCAATCATTAAAACTTGTTCTTGAATATCTTTTTTCATACGTACTAAATCAACACATGGTGAAGCATTGATATATTTAGCATCTGGTAATTTTTTCATAAGAGATAACAAGAAATGTGATGGCCAATTTTTATCAATTCCAATTCTTCCAGGAAAATGCATTTCATCAACAATTGTTTGAATGGCATCTTGTCCATCTTTATGCCATACAATATTAACATCTAAATCATCTTCTAAATAAAATAAGTCATTCATAAATAATGTATGATTCCCATGTTTAGAAACCATGAATACAAACATTCTTTCATGCGGATCATTATAATAACCTGTACAATAAGCAATAGATTGAGGATCACTTATTAAAAAGTAATCCAATCTTGCTTCTTCCATTAAATCAAGTATTTCTTGAATACGTTCATTATTCATCTTTTAAAACTCCAATACCTAATTCTTTTAATTGATCTTCTTCAACACTATTTGGAGCTTTAGACATTGGACAAGTTGCACTTGCGTTTTTAGGGAAAGCAATAACATCCCTAATAGAATCACTTTCAGTAAGTAACATTACTAAACGATCTAATCCCAAAGCAAATCCTCCATGTGGTGGTGTTCCATATTTTAATGCATCAACGAACCAACCAAATTTATTTCTTACTTGTTCATCTGTTAAACTTAATGCTTTAAAAGCTCTTTGTTGTAAATCTTGTTCATAAATACGTTGAGAACCTCCTCCAAGTTCAAAACCATTTAAAACAATATCATAAGCATCTGCAAGACAGTTTGCTGGATCTGTATCAATCTTGTCTAAATCTGATTCTTTAGGTCTTGTAAATGGATGGTGCATTGCATAATATCTTTGAGTTTCATCATCATATTCAAACATTGGGAAATCAACAACCCATAATAATCCTAATTCTTTTGGATCATATAATTTTAATTCTTTTCCTAAATGATTACGTAAAGCTGCAAGCGCATCACAAACAACCATATATTTTGTATCAGATACAAATAATAATAAATCGTTATCTTCACCATTCATCGCTTCAATTAATCTTTGCATTTGTTCTTCACTAAAGAATTTAGCAATTGGTCCTTCTCCAACACCATTATTTACCTTTAACCAAGCAAGTCCTTTTGCTTTATAAGTTTTAGCAAGTTCTGTTAATTGATCAATTTTCTTTCTTGAATAATCACTTGCATGATTTTTAACATTAATCCCTTTAACATATCCATTGTTTTCTAAAGCTGATTTAAACACCATAAAATCAACGTCTTTAACAACTTCATTTAAATTAACAAGTTTCATATCAAAACGGATATCTGGTTTATCAATACCATATGTTTCCATTGCTTCATGCCAAGTCATACGTGGAAGTGGTAACTTAACATCAACACCTTTTACATCTTTGATGACTTTAGCAACCATATTTTCACCGACTTCGATGATTTCATCTGTTGTCATAAATGACATTTCAACATCGACTTGAGTAAATTCTGGTTGACGATCCGCTCTTAAATCTTCATCTCTAAAGCAACGAGCAATTTGGTAATATTTTTCAAAACCAGCAACCATTAATAATTGTTTAAATAATTGAGGTGATTGTGGTAAAGCATAGAAATCACCATGATGTACACGTGATGGTACTAAGAAATCTCTTGCTCCTTCTGGAGTTGATCTATTTAAATAAGGTGTTTCAATATCCACAAAATCATGGCTATCTAAATACTCTCTAATACTTCTTGTAATTTTATGTCTTGTTAAAATTTTATTTTGCATGACAGGTCTTCTTAAGTCAAGATAACGATATTGCATTCTTGTTTCTTCTAAAGCATCTGTATCATCTGCAACAATAATTGGTGTTGTATTGGCAGTATTGATGATTTTGATTTCAGATGCATCAACTTCAATATCTCCTGTAGGCATATTTGGATTTTTGCTAGAACGTTCTACAACTGTTCCTTTAACATATAAAATATATTCATTTTTAATATCTTTAGAAATGTTTTCCATTTCTTCATTTACAATAATTTGAGTAATTCCATAACGATCTCTTAAATCAATAAATACAAGAGCTCCCAAATTTCTCTTTTTAGCAACCCATCCTTTTAATTCAACTGTTTGTCCAACATTTTCTAAACGAAGTTCACCGTTATTATGTGTTCTATTCATGTTCATGTCCCCCACTTAAATGATTTTCAATATGTGCCAAAATATTTTCTAATGGTACAACAACTTGTTCTTTGTCATGATTACATTTAATATTAACCACTTCATTTTTTACTTCTTCTTCACCTAAAATAATAGAAAAATGAGCATTGAAACGATCAGCAGATTTAAATTGTCCTTTTAAACCACGAGAAACATGATCCATTTCACATGTAAATCCATTTGCTCTTAACATCGCAATAATTTGCATAGCAAGATCTTTTGCTTCTTCGCCTAAAGGCATAATATAACAATCTAAACCATCTTCTTCATCATCCTCTTCATCATCTAAAGCAAGAAGGAGTCTTTCCATACCAAAAGCAAAACCAACACCAGGTGTAGCTGGTCCACCAATTTCTTCAATTAAACCATTGTAGCGTCCACCACCACCAACAGTTGCTCCTGCTCCTAATTTTGGATCATCAGAAATGATTTCAAATACTGTATGAGAATAATAATCTAATCCTCTTACTAAATTTGTATCAATAACATAATCAATTTCCAAATCATCTAATAAAGAACATACTTTATTAAAATGTTCCTTTGCACTTGCACTTAAATAATCAATTGTTTTTGGTGCTGTTTTCATTGCTGGATGTTTTGCATCTACTTTACAATCTAAAATACGTAAAGGATTCTTTTCAAAACGTGCCTTACAATCCCCACACAATTCATCTAAATAACCTCTAAAATGATCTTTTAAAGCTTCTCTATAAGCATCTCTTGATTCATCATCACCTAAAGAATTGATATGTAATGTCACATTTTGAAGTCCTAAAGCTTCAACAACAGTCACTGCCATTAACATACATTCAACATCTACATAAGGTGATTCAACACCTAACATTTCTACCCCAAATTGGTGGAATTGTCTTTGACGACCATTTTGTGGTCTTTCGTATCTAAACATTGGTCCCATATAATAAACTTTTTGTAGTTTTTCTGGTAAACCATACATTTTATTTTCTACATAAGCTCTTGCAATACCTGCAGTTCCTTCTGGTCTAAGTGAAATATATCTTCCTTTTTTATCTTGGAAAGTATACATTTCTTTAGAAACAACATCACTTGTATCACCAACTGCTCTATTAAATAATTCAGCATGTTCAAAAATAGGTGTTCTCATTTCTTTAACATTATAATTAGCCGCAATTGTTCTTAATAATTGTTCTAATTTAATCCATTTTTCACTTTGTCCAGGTAAAATATCTACCGTACCTCTTGGTGCACTATATCCCATTATTTTTCCTCCTTAAAAATATAAAAACGCCCCTATAAGGACGTTTCAACGCGGTACCACCTTAATTCGTATTTTCATACGCACTTTCATCTTAACGCGATTAACGATTACTCTTTTCAAGTAATTCCTCACAAGTGTCCCATAGTTTCCATATAAAGATTTTCACCAACCATCTTTTCTCTACATTATTTCCACTATTTAATCTTGCTCAATGGATTACAAAGATTATATAAAATAATAGCTAAAAAATCAATTCCTATTTCTAGCATCTTTAGTATACCACGTTTTTTTTACTTTTATGTCTCAATTTTGTATCAATATTATTTCATTTTTGAAAGTCGATACTCTTCTACAATAAATTGTGACAAATCTTCCTTTAAACTATGATTATCATAATAAACAAGACGTGTTTTCTTTTTTCTAGCAATATCATTCAATTTTAAAAGGCAACTTTCAACAGGTTTTGTTTTTTCATTTTGACTATAAACAACAAGAAGCTGATAGAAGTCTTCTACCAGCTTTTTGCCAACTTGATCATTATATAAAATATTTATTGCGCGACGATCAATCATTATAAATCAATATCACATAAGTCAGAAGCATAACCAATATAACTTGCAGGTGTCATATCTAATAAAGTTTGACGATCTTCATCTGATAAAACATCTAATCCTTTTGCAAATTCCATGATTGCTTCTTGTGAAATGTTTTTACCTCTTGTAAGTTCTTTTAATTGATCATAAGCATCAGAAATACCATATTTTCTAAGCATTGTTTGAATTGGTTCAGCAAGAACTTCCCATTTTTCATTTAAGTCAGCTGCAAGTTTATCTTTATTAACAACACATTTAGCTAAACCATTTGTTGTTTCACTAATTGCTTGTAAAGAATAACCAAAAGCTAAACCAATATTTCTTTGACTTGAACTATCTGATAAATCTCTTTGCATACGTGATTTAGGTAATTTATTTGATAAACCAACGCAAATATTATTAGACATATCAACATTTGCTTCTGAATTTTCAAAACGAATTGGATTGACTTTATGAGGCATTGTACTACTTCCTACTTCTCCTTTTACAGGAATTTGTTTGAAGTATTCCATTGAAATATATAACCACATATCAACATCAAAGTCCACTAACACATTATTGAAATGACGGATACCATCTAAAATATGACATGTATAATCATGACTTTCAATTTGTGTTGTTAAAGGATTATATGTTAATCCTAAATATTCTTCTACAAATTTTTTATTAAGAGTTTGCCAATCTAATTGAGGGAATGCTGTTAAAATAGCACTATAGTTCCCTGTTGCCCCATTAAATTTAGCTTTAATTTTAATATTTTCAATATTTTCAATACTTGAAGTAAAACGATAAGCGTAAACCTTAAATTCCTTACCAATTGTTGTTGGTGTTGCAGGTTGACCATGTGTATGAGCTAACATCGCATCATTTTTATGTTCAACAGCCCACTTATTAATAATAGCAGTAAATTCTTTTGCTTTCTTTAACCAAACATCATTTAAACCATGTTTGATCATACAAGCATAAGATGTATTATTAATATCTTCTGAAGTACATCCAATATGAACAAAGCTGATTAAATAATCATAACCCATATCTTTTAATTGATTTCCAATAAAATATTCTACTGCTTTGACATCATGTCTTGTAACAGATTCAATATCCTTAATTGCTTTAAAAGAATCATAATTGAAATCTTTTGAAATAGCTTCAATTTGTCCTAAATTATCTTTGTTGAATTTAGAAAGTACATCACTTTCAACATTTTCAATTAAGAATTTTAACCATTGAATTTCAACAAAAACACGATATTTTACTAAAGCATACTCAGAAAAATATTCACCTAAAGCATCTTTAATACTTGCATAACGTCCATCTAAAGGACTTAATGTAAAACATTCAAATTGTTGTTTATCCATTCTATTTACCACCTCTAAAATAATTTACACCAGCTTCAAATAATTTTTGATCCATTTCACCATAAACATTTTTAAAACGATTTTCTCCTTGACGTTCACTATGTCCCATTTTACCAAGTACACGACCATCACGAGAAACAATACCTTCGATTGCATACATTGAACCATTTGGATTGTATGGTGTTTGCATTGTAACTTTACGATTAGGATCAACGTATTGAGAGAATACTTGTCCATTAGCAAATAATTCATCAATAACTTCTTTAGGAGCAACAAAACGTCCTTCTCCATGAGAAATAGGAATAACATGAACATCTCCCACATTAACATTAGCAAGCCATGGTGATTTAACAGAACCAATACGTGTATCTACAAATTGAGATAAGTGACGTCCAATGGTATTGAATGTAAGAGTTGCATCATTTTCAGACATATCTCTAATTTCACCATATGGAAGTAATCCTAATTTAATAAGTGCTTGGAATCCATTACAAATACCAATCATTAAACCATCTCTATTATCTAATAAATCACTAATTGCAGCTTTTAATCTTGGATTTCTTAAAACTGTTGCAATAAATTTACCTGAACCTTCAGGTTCATCACCAGCAGAGAATCCTCCTGGTAGCATCACAATATTAGCACGTTTGATGGCATTTTCCAATTCATCAATAGATGTTTTTAACATTTCTTCTGTTTTATTTCTAATTAAAACAAGTTCAACCTTTGCTCCTGCTTTTTCAAAAGCACGTTTTGAATCATATTCACAGTTTGTTCCTGGGAATACTGGAATAACAACTAATGGTGTTTCAATATATTGTTTTGCTTTTAAAGTTGATCTTGTTTTACATTCAGCAACTTTAATATCTTGTGTAGGTGCTTTTTCTCTTGTAGGATAAACACTTTCTAATGGTGCTTTATTGATTGCATAAGCATCTTGAATAGCAATTGTATCCATACCATAAGAGAATTTATCACTATCATTTAAAGTAGCTACAACACGATAATCTAAACCTGCAAGATCTTTTTCAGATTTTACTTCAACAATGATATTTCCATAATTCTTTTCAACATAAGAAGCAAGTGAATAATCTGTATTGAAAGCAGCTCCTAAGCCATTACCAAAAGCCATTTTACAAACAGCTTCAATCACACCACCATCTTTAACTGTATAGGCTGAATAAATTTTCTTTTGTTTCATTAAATCTTGAATAGCATCGTATTGTTTTTGTAAATGATCAAAATCAAAGACTCTAAATTGATCTTTTTTAATTTGAACTTCCGCTAAAATATGTCCAGCTTCTTTTGCTTCTGGTGTCATAACATCATGAACATCACTTGCTGTAATCGCAAAAGAAACAAGTGTTGGTGGAACTGAAATATTTTCAAATGTTCCTGACATCGAATCTTTACCACCAATTGATGGAAGTTTCAATTCTTGTTGAACACGATTAGCTCCAAGTAAAGCAGCTAATGGTTTACCCCAACGTTTTGGATCATCTAATAATTTTTCAAAATATTCTTGGAATGAAAAACGAATTGTATGATAATTTCCACCCATTGCAACAATCTTAGCTACACTTTCAACAACAGCATACATAGCACCATGATATGGTGACCATTTAGAAATTTTTGGATTATAACCATAAGCCATTAAAGAAGCAGTTGTTGTTTCTTTTCCTAAAACAGGAATTAAAGCAGCCATTCCTTCTGTTTCTGTGTGGTATTTACGTCCACCATAAGGAGATAAAACTGTACCATTTCCAATAGATGAGTCAAATCTTTCAACAAGACCTTTTTGCGAAGCAACAGATAATCTTGATAATACTTCTTTTGTTGTATCAACAAAATCAGTTCTTTCTTCTTCATCAAATGGTGTGCTTTCAAAGTCTGGTAATTCAACTTCAATATTTTGATAACGTTTTGCTCCTGCAGCATCTAAGAAATCACGAGAAATATTAACAATATCCTTACCCATGTGTTTCATCACTAAACGATTTGTATCTGTGACAGTTGCAACTTGAACAACTTCTAAGTTTTCTTTTGCACATTCTTCTTTAATGAAATCAACATCATAGTCATTAACAACAATGGCCATACGTTCTTGTGATTCACTAATAGCAAGTTCTGTACCTGTTAAACCATCGTATTTTTTCAAAACAGCATCTAAATCAATATCAAGTCCTGGAGCAAGTTCACCAACAGCAACGCAAACTCCACCAGCTCCAAAGTCATTACATCTAACAACTTTTTCTGAGACAGCTTTATTTCTAAATAATCTTTGAATTTTTCTTTCTTCAACAGGATTTCCTTTTTGAACTTCAGCACCTGCTGTTTCAATTGATTTTACGTCATGAGATTTTGAAGAACCAGTAGCACCACCGATACCATCACGTCCTGTACGTCCACCAATTAATAAGACAATTTGTCCGTTTTGTGGTTCTAAACGTTTTACTTGTTCTTTTGGGGCAGCAGCTACGACAGCTCCTACTTCCATACGTTTAGCGATATAACCTTCATCATAGATTTCATGAACATAACCTGTTGTTAAACCAATTTGGTTACCATAACTTGAAAAACCATGAGCAGCTTCTTGACAAATTTTTCTTTGAGGTAATTTACCTGGTGTTGTTTCAGCTAATGTTTTTCTTGGATCACCTGCACCAGTAATACGCATTGATTGGTATACATAAGCACGTCCTGAAAGTGGATCACGAATAGCCCCACCTAAACATGTAGCAGCTCCCCCAAATGGTTCGATTTCTGTAGGATGGTTATGTGTTTCATTTTTAAACATTAATAACCATTGTTCATCTCCTTGATTTGTATGAACAGTGATTTCAATAGAACATGCATTAATTTCTTCAGAAACTTCCATATCATCAAGATATCCTTTTTTACGAAGTTCTTTCATTGAAATAGTTGCAAGATCCATTAAAGTAAGAGGTCTTGTTGTATTTACCCCATAAACTGCATGTCTACTTGTTTTATAGCTTTCAATATCTTTTTCTAAGATTTCTTTAAAAGCACCATTTTGAATATCAATATCTGTAATAACTGTCGCAAATGTTGTATGACGACAGTGATCTGACCAATATGTATCTAATACTTTAATTTCTGTTTCTGTAGGATCTCTATGTTCTTCATTTTTAAAGTAATCTTGAGTTACTTTTAAATCATCAAGATTCATAGCCATTCCATTATCTTTTAAGAATTGATTTAATCCTGCTTCATCTAAATCGTTAAATCCTGTTAATGTTGGTACAGGTTTAATATCAGGTGTTTCATCATTTAAATGTTCTGGTTTTTCTAAAGAAGCAATTCTTTGATCAACCGGGTTAATTAAATAATGTTTGATTTGATTTAAAACATCTTCATTTTTATCAATGTCTACTACAATAAGTTTGGCACATCTTACTTTTGTCGAAGATGTTCCTGTTAGAATTTGGAAACATTGTTCACATGAATCAGCACGTTGGTCATATTGACCAGGTAAAAATTCAATTGCGAAGACAGATTCTTTTTCATTCATTGGAAATGTTTCATCATAAACATGATCCACCATTGGTTCAGCAAGAATTGTATTAATTCCTTGTTGTAAGATTTCTTCACTAATTCCTTGTACATCATAACGATGAACAATACGAAGTGAATGAATCGTTAAACCTAATTGTTCAACGAGGTTTGTTTGAATTTCATGCGCTTCTGTTGCGTATTCTTTTCTTTTTTCTACATAAATTCTTCTTACATTTGTCATAGAGTTCTCTCCTATCTAAGTCCAATATCATGACGATAGTACATACCATCGAATGTAATAATTGTAGCAGTTTCATAGACTTTCGCAAGTGCTTCTTGTAAATTTGCACCTCTTGCACATACATTTAAAACACGTCCACCATTTGTCACAAGTTTACTGTCTTTTAAAGCTGTTCCCGCATGGAAAACAACAATATCATCACTTACTTTGTCAATATTTTTAATTTCAATTCCTTTTTCATATTTACCTGGATATCCACCACTTGCTAGAACAAGACAAGCCACGTGGTCATCTGACCATTTGACATCTACTTGATCTAAAGTATAAGTCGCACAAGCATCCATAATTTCATAAAGATCACTTTCTAAACGAAGAAGGATTGATTGTGTTTCAGGATCACCAAAACGGACATTGAATTCAAGTACTTTAGCTTGATTATTTTCAATCATTAAACCAATGAAAACAACCCCACGATAGTCCATTTGATCTTCTTTAAGTCCTTGCATAAATGGATCAAGAATATCTTTTTTTAAGACTTCATCCATACCTTCTGGTAAAAATGGATTTGGAGAAACAGTTCCCATACCACCTGTATTAGGTCCTTTATTTCCATCAAAGATTTGTTTATGATCTTTTGCTGAAACCATTGGTACAATTGTTTTACCATCTGTAAAACAAAGTAAAGAACATTCAAATCCAGTTAAGAATTCTTCTAATACAACTTTACTTCCGGCACCATCTAAAGCACCATCAACCATCATTTCTTTTAAAGTAGAAATCGCATCTTCTTTATTTTCAACAATAACAACACCTTTTCCAGCAGCAAGACCATCTGCTTTGATTACTAAAGGAAAATCAAATTGATCAACTTCTTTGCAAGCTTTTTCAAAATCTGTCACTTCAACATATTTTGCTGTAGGAATATGATGTCTAATCATAAAATCTTTAGAGAAAGCTTTGCTTCCTTCTAACGTTGCTGCTTTTTTTTGAGGACCAAAAGCTTTATAACCTGCTTTTTCAATATCATCAGCAAGACCATTACATAAAGGAACTTCTGGACCAATAACTGTTAAATCGATTTGATTCTTTTGAATAAAATCAACAATAAATTCATTATCTTCTACTGAACCTGGTACACATGTACCTAAACTTGCAATCCCAGGGTTTCCTGGAATTGCATAAAGATCAGTTACTTTTGGACTTTGTTTTAATTTATAAGCAATCGCATGTTCACGACCACCACTACCGATTACAAGAACTTTCATATAAGCCTCCTAGTGTCTAAAGTGTCTATATCCACTAAATACCATAGGGATATTTTTTTCATTACATAAATCAATTGAATCTTGATCTCTAATTGAACCACCTGGTTGAATAATTGCTTGAACCCCTGCATCTGCAGCCACTTGAACGCAGTCATTGAATGGGAAGAAAGCATCTGATGCAAGTACTGATCCATTGAAATCTTTATCTGGATTGTTATGAATAGCGTTTTCTAGGGCCCATACTCTTGACGTTTGTCCTCCACCAATAGCAAGTGTTACCCCATTTTTAACGATACAGATAGCATTTGATTTTACATATTTAACAACTTTCATACCAAATTCCATATCTGTAAGTTGTTCTTTTGTAGGTTGTGCATTTGTCACAACTTTCATTTCATCAATCATTTTTGTATTTAATTCTTGAACTAATACTTTTCCTTCAAGATATTTAATATCATATTTAGCACCACGTGCATCTAAGTTTTTAAGTTTTAAAATACGTAAGTTTTTCTTTTTCTTTAAGATTTCTAAAGCATCATCATCAAAATCTGGTGCTGCCACGATTTCTAAGAAAATCTTATGCATTTGTTCAGCTGTCGCTTTATCGATTTTATAGTTAACAGCAACGATTCCACCAAAGATAGATTGAGGATCAGCTTCATAGGCTTTCATATAAGAATCATAACCTGTATTTCCAATAGCAACACCACAAGGAGTTGAATGTTTGATGGCTGCTGTAACGATTTGATCTCCAAATTCTCTAACAAGTGCAACAGCTCCATATAAATCGTTTACATTGTTAAATGAAATTTCTTTACCATGAAGTTGTTCATAATCTAATAAAGATTTTTGAACATAGCTATCTTCATATTTATTAGCTGCTTGTTGAGAGTTTTCACCATAACGTAAATGTTCTACTTTCTTTAATGAAAGATTTAATGTATCTGGGAATTGATCTCCTACTTGATCTGCAAAGTATCTTGAAATCATCGCATCATAAGCACCTGTCATAGAAAATGCTTTATAAGCAAGATTCATTCTAAAATCAAAATCAGTTGTATCATTTTTAATTGCATCTAAAACATTGTCATAATCTTTTGGATCCGTAACAATTAAAACATCTTTAAAGTTTTTAGCTGCTGAACGGATCATTGATGGTCCACCAATATCAATATTTTCAATCATATCTGGTAAATCTTTACCAGCTTTTAAAGCTTTTTCAAATTCATATAAGTTAACACATACTAAATCAATTGGATGAATCCCATGTTTTTTAATTGTTTCAACATGACTAGGTAAATCACGACGATATAAAAGTCCTCCATGAACCATTGGATGAAGTGTTTTAACACGTCCATCTAACATTTCAGGAAATCCTGTTACATCATCAATCGCAATACAAGAAACCCCATTTTCTTGTAAAACTTTCATTGTACCTCCTGTTGATACAATTTCAAAACCTAATTCTACTAATCCTTTAGCAAAATCAACAACCCCATCTTTATTAGTAACTGAAATTAAAGCTCTTTTCATTTAAATTACCTTTGCCTTTCCATCAATAATTTTTATCTTATTATCACAATATAACCCTACAACTTCAGGTAATAATTTATGTTCAATCTCTAACACCCTTTTTTGAATATCATCCGCTGTATCTAAATCCGATATATCACAAGCAACTTGTTTAATAATCGGTCCCCCATCGACAATATTTGAAACGAAATGCACGGTTGCCCCCGAAACCTTTGCACCACGTTGTAATACAGCTTCATGAACATGCATTCCATACATTCCTGGTCCACAAAAAGAAGGAATAAGGGAAGGATGAATGTTCATAATTTTATTTGGATATGCATCAATTAACTCATCCGTTAAAATTGCTAGATAACCCGCTAAGACAATAAAATCAATATTTCTTTCTTTTAACATCTTTACAATCAAAGCATCATCTTTTTTGACAACTGCTGTTTCAATACCAGCATCTTTAGCTCTTTGTAAACCATAAGCCTTTTGACGATTAGAAAGAACAAGAGCGATTTCGCCATTGATCTTTCCTTCGTTTTTGGCATCAATAATAGATTGTAAATCTGTTCCTCCACCAGAAACAAAGACCGCAAATTTTAGCATAGATCCACGCCCTTATCTCCTTCAACGATATTTCCAACAACATAGCATTTGTCTCCTGCTTCTTCAATAGCTTTCATTGTTGCTTCAACATCTTCTGGATTAACTGCAATTACCATACCAAGACCCATATTGAATGTGTTATACATCATATGTTCTTCAATATTTCCATTTTTTTGAATTAAATCAAATAAAGCTGGTACTGGATAACTTTCTTTTTTAATGACTGCTCTTACATTTTCAGGAAGCATTCTTGGAACATTTTCAAAGAAACCTCCACCTGTAATATGAGAGCATCCTTTAATTCTAACACCCGCATTTTTTACATTTTTTAAAGCTTTTACATAAATACGTGTTGGTTCGATTAAAGCTTCTCCTAAAGTTTTTCCTAATTCATCATAGTATGTATCTAATGATTCTTTTGTCATTTCAAACACTTTTCTAACAAGTGAAAAACCATTTGAATGAACACCACTTGAAGCAATACCAATAAGTGTATCTCCTGCTTTAATTGTTGAACCATCAATAATATCTTTTTTATCAACAACACCTACAGCAAAACCAGCTAAATCATAATCATCTTCAGGCATTAAACCTGGATGTTCAGCAGTTTCACCACCAACTAAAGCACATTATTGTAAACATCCTTCAGCAACACCACTTACAATTGAAGCAATCTTTTCAGGATAGTTTTTACCACAAGCAATATAATCTAAGAAGAAAAGTGGTTCTCCTCCAGAACAAGCAATATCATTGACACACATCGCAACAGCATCAATTCCAATTGTATCGTGTTTATCCATCACAAAAGCAAGTTTTACTTTTGTTCCACAACCGTCTGTTCCTGATAATAAAACCGGTTCTTCCATATTTTTAATTCCACTTAAATCAAAAGCACCAGCAAAACCACCAAGTCCTCCTAAGACTTCAGGACGCATTGTTTTTTTAACATGTTCTTTCATTAATTCTACTGATTTATAACCTGCTTCAATATCGACTCCAGCTTTTTTGTAATCCATCTTTATTCTCCTTAATTATTTATTTTGCATTCTTGCTAAAACAGCTTTATAGGTTTCAATTAAATCTCCAATATCTTGTCTAAATACATCTTTATCATATTTTTGGTTTGTATCAACATCCCATAAACGACATGAATCTGGTGAAATTTCATCAGCTAATAAAATTGTACCATCAGCTGTTTTACCAAATTCAATTTTAAAATCAACAAGTTTTAAATTCATTGATAAGAAGAATTCTTTTAATAATTCATTGATTTTTAATGTTGTTTCTTTGATGTATGCTAATTCTTCTCTTGTTGCAAGTTTTAAAGCAACAGCGTGATCATCATTAATTAATGGATCACCGTATTCATCATTTTTATAACTCATTTCAAAGATTGGTTCATCTAAAACAATCCCTTCAGGCGCCCCTAATCTTTTACAAAAAGACCCAGTTGTAATATTTCTAACAATAACTTCTAATGGGAAGATATCTACTTTTTTAACTAAGATATCTCTTTCATTTAATTTTTTAATCATGTGTGTTTTGATTCCAGCTTCTTCTAACATATCAAAGATAATACAAGAAATTGTATTATTTAAAACACCTTTACCCTCAAACTTATCATGCTTAACACCATTACCTGCTGTTGCATCATCTTTATAATGAATTAAATATTCATCTTCCTTGTCTGTTTTGTAAACTTGTTTTGCTTTTCCTTCATACAATAATTCTGCCATTTTTCTTTTCCCCCTATTTGTATTTTTCTATAACTTCATCGTTAGCTTTCATTGCGTCAGCTTCCATTTGTTTTCTTTCTTTAAGTAGCCCTTCTTTGATTTCACTATGTTTAATAGCCATAATTTGAAGTGCTAAATAAGCCGCATTTTTACTTCCATTAATAGCAACAGTCGCTACTGGAATACCCGAAGGCATTTGAACAATGGATAATAAAGCATCCATTCCATCTAAATTACTTCCTGCAATTGGAACACCAATAACAGGTAAAACTGTTTGACTGGCCACCACACCTGGAAGGGCTGCTGCCATTCCTGCAGCTGTAATAATAACTTCTGTTCCATCTGTTTCTGTTTCTTTAATGAAACGAGAAAGTCCTAAATGCGCTCTATGAGCAGATAAACAACGAACATTCACTTCAACACCATAATTTTTTAAAATTGAAATAGCTGGTTCAACTTTAGGTAAATCAGAAGTTGAACCCATAATAATAGCAACTTTCATCTTTCTCTCCTTTTAGAATAAACCTATAATTTTTCCATCTTCATCAATATCCATATTAACAGCCGCTGGACGTTTTGGAAGCCCTGGCATACGCATAATATCACCAGATATAGCAACCAAGAATCCTGCTCCAGCAGATGGAATAATATCATTGATTTTAACAGTAAATCCTGTTGGTCGACCAAGTAAGGATGCTTGATCTGATAATGAGTATTGTGT
>NZ_JBKYAR010000039.1:0-20931 GCF_047023275.1 Faecalibacillus sp.
TCAATTTATCCGAACCATACTATGCACATGTGTCAGATGGTTAATTAAGTTTATTTTTAATTGTTTTATCTATGATGATAATTATTTTTATAATGTTTTATCTTTATAGTAAGAAGTTGCATACTGAAAACAAAAAAATTTTGGAACAAAAAGAACTTTTAAATGATGGTTTATTAGAGTTTCAAGAAAATTATTTTCAAACATTGCAGTTTAAAGTCAGAAAAATGATGAAAAATAAATTAGGATATTTGTATGACACATATTTTATGAATATTTATCGTCATGATGAAATAATAAATAAACATCAAATTCAACTGGAATCCCTTATTCAATCAATGATGATGATTGCAATTTTATACGCTATTATTATTTATAAGAAAAATCATATATCTTTGGGAACGGTCATGCTTGTTTACTTATTACTTTCTTACATGATAGATCCTTTAATGAAAATATCCGTGTTTATTGCAATGCATGATGAACTGCAAATTATTTTTGAAAGATATAAAGAAATGCTTCCTGAAAAAATGGAAAAGAAAAAGAAAATCAAAAAGATTAAAAGTATTGAATTAAAACATGTAAGTTTTAGTTATGGTTATACACCTCCTCTTTTTGAATATCTACAATTAAAAATTGACCATTCGTTATTTATTAAAGGTAAAACAGGAAGTGGCAAATCTACACTTTTGAAATTGATTATGGGACAATTACAAATAACTAAAGGAGAAATTTATATTAATGGGTATCGTCTGCAAGAGATTGATTTAAATAGTTATTATAGTCATATTAAATATTTAAATAAAACCCCTGTTTTTTATAAAGAATCATTAAGAACTAATATGATTTTTGATCGCTATTTTTTAGAGGATAAGATGATTGAATTATTACATTATTTTAAGTTGGATGAATTAATAAATGGTTTAGATTTAAGACTTGATGAACAGGGTGGATTTTTGTCATCTGGACAAGGACAGCTTGTAATGATTATTCGTGCTTTATTAAGTCAACCAGATGTATTAATTTTAGATGAAGCTTTTAGTAATATAGATCAAGAAAGATTACAGTTATTGATTAATTATTTAAATTTACAAAAGATGATTGTGATTATTGTTTCTCATCAAATAAATATGATGAACTGCCAGTTTGACTGTGTTATAATTGACTCAGGAAAAATAGTGAGTGAGGAAGAGTATGGAAATAGATTTAGCGCTTATTAATGAAGTAGAAGATTTTAATGAAGATTATGAAAGTATTTATTTAGAAATTATTCAAGAAGCATGTAAACAATTGGATATTCAAGATGATTTAGAATTATCTGTTATTTTTGTAGATGATAGACGTATTCATGAAATCAATAAAGAATATCGTAAAATTGATCGAAGTACCGATGTTATTAGTTTTGCTTTAGAGGATAATGAGCAATATTATATTGAAGGAATGCCAAGAGAAATAGGAGATATCTTTATTTCAATTGATCATGCTAAAATGCAAGCAGAAGAATATGGACATTCATTTTATCGAGAAATGTGTTTCTTATTTACACATGGTTTGTTGCATTTGTTAGGATTTGATCATATGAATGAAGAAGATGAAAAAGTAATGTTTTCAAGACAAAAAGAAATATTGAATGCTTTAAATATTGAAAGGAAATAATATGGACCAAAATAAATTAATTGATTTAGCTTGGAAGGCAAGAGAGAATGCATATACGCCTTATAGTCATTTTAAAGTAGGAGCTTGTGTTGCTTTAAAAGATGGGACATATGTTCAAGGATGTAATATTGAAAATGCAGCTTATGGTTCAACGATGTGTGCAGAAAGAAATGCTGTTTTTGGAGCTTATTGTAAAGGATATCGAAAAGAAGATATCATAGCACTTGCTATTGTGGCTGATTGTAGCCCAATTGCTTCACCTTGTGGTGCTTGTAGACAAGTTTTATCAGAACTTGTTGATTTAAATATGCCCATTTATCTAGCAAATAAAGAAAAAACAGAAAAACATACAATTGGAGAATTATTACCAATGGTATTTATAGGAGAAAGTTTATGAGTTTTAAATCAGGATTTGTCAGTATTGTAGGACGTCCAAATGTTGGAAAATCCACATTATTAAATCAAATATTAAAAACAAAGCTTGCAATCATGTCTGATGTTGCACAAACAACACGTAATACGATTCAAGGTATTTATACAGATGATGAAGCACAAATTATTTTTATGGATACACCAGGTATTCATAAACCACAAGATGGTTTAGGAAACTTTATGAATACAACAGCTTTAAATAGTATTTATGGAGTGGATATGGTTTTATTTATTGCACCAGCCAATGAAACTATTGGTAGAGGAGATCGATTTATTATTGAAAGGTTAAAAGAAGCTGATGGACCAGTTTTCCTTTTACTTAATAAATGTGATCTTGTTTCGAAGGACGAAGTTATCAAGAAGTTGACAGAATGGAAAGAACTTTTTGATTTTAAAGAAATTATTCCTATTTCAGCTTTAGAAGATCAAAATGTTGATACACTTATTTCTACAATTAAAACATATTTAAATGAAGGAATGATGTATTATCCAAAAGATCAAATGACAGATCATCCTGAAAGATTTGTTATGGCTGAATTTATTAGAGAAAAAATACTTTATTTTACAAGAGAAGAAGTTCCTCATAGTGTTGCTATTGTCGTTGAAAGAATGGCAGAATTAGATGATGGCAGTGTAGAAGTAATTGCTACAATTGTGGTTGATCGTAAATCTCAAAAAGGAATTTTAATCGGTAAACAAGGTAGTATGATTAAAAAAATCCGCCAAAATGCTCAAAGAGAAATGAAACGCTTTTTACAAACAACAGTTCATTTAGAATTATTTGTTAAAGTTGAAAATAACTGGCGTAATAAACAAAAATATTTAAAAGAATTTGGTTATAACGAAGATGACTATTAAAAAAGAAGAAGTTGTTTCTTTAGGTATTGTTTTAAAGACACATCCGTATAAAGAAAGTGATTCTTTAGTCACTGTGTATTTTAAAGATTATGGGAAAATGACTTTGATAGCAAGGGGTGTAAAAAAATTAAAAAGCAAAAATGCTTCTGCTTGTCAAAGTCTTACACTTTCAGAGTTTACGTTTATTCCAAGAAATGGTTTATCAACGATGATCAAGGCAAGTTCGGTTGATTTCTATCGTTATATTAAAGAAAATCTAGAATTAGAAGCTTATGCAAGTTATTTTATGGAATTTGTTTTAAAAAATGAAGAAGATAATCAACCAGATTTGGAAATATTTGATACTTTAAAAAAATCATTAGATGCTTTAAATCATGGATATCCCTATCAATTAGTTTATCTATTATATAATGCTTTTATTTTAAAAAGATGTGGGATGGCATTACAAGTTGATGGCTGTGTAAGATGTTCGAGAAAAGATCATATTGCTGGAATTAGTTTAGAAGATGGTGGATTTGTCTGCCTTGATTGTTTATCTGTACATGATAGACAATTAGATAAGGATACTTTGAAAGCATTCCGTCATATTAATAAATTTTCTATTGATAATATTGATCAACTTAAAATTTCACAAGAATCAATAGATTCTTTAATGGAAATTATGGATTATTATGTGGATGAATTAACAGGTATTTTATTTAAAACAAAGAAAATGATTCAAAGTCTTTCAAAAATATGACAAAAGTCGACACTTTTGTCTTTTTTTATATACAGTTTTTGACTATAATAGAAACAAAAGTAAGGGGAGGGTATATGTATATGAGTCAATTTTTACCAGTGAATAGAAAAGAAATGGAAGAAAGAGGATGGCAAGAAGTTGATTTTGTCTATATTTGTGGTGATGCTTATGTAGACCATCCTTCATTTGGAGCAGCCATTATTTGTCGTACATTAGAGGCAAATGGCTTTAAGGTTGCTTTTTTATCTCAACCGGATTGGCATAAGGTTGATGAGTTTAGACAATTTGGTAAACCTCGACTTGGTTTTTTGATTTCTTCGGGAAATATTGATTCAATGGTTAATCATTATACCGTTTCTAAAAAAAGAAGACATAAAGATTCTTATACACCAGGTGGTGAAGGATTTAAAAGACCTGATAGAGCTGTTATTGTTTATAGTCAAATGGCAAGACAAGCTTTTCCAGATGCAAATATTTTAATTGGAGGCATTGAAGCTTCACTTAGACGTTTAGCACACTATGATTATTGGAGTGATAAGGTTAGAAAATCGATTATTATTGATGCCAATGCAGATTTATTAATGTTTGGAATGGGAGAAAATAGTATTATTGAAGTTGCAGAAGCATTGGATAGTGGATTGGATATTAAATATTTAACTTATTTAGACGGAACAGTTTATAAAACAAAAAATATCGATGATTTAAATGAAGCTGATTATATAATGCTTCCTAGTTATGAAGAAATTACAGCTTCAAAAAGAAAATATGCAGAATCTTTCCAAAAACAATATTTAAATACAGATCATTATAATGCTAAAATTTTAGTTGAACCTTACCAAGGATGGTATGTTGTTCAAAATAGACCTAATAGACCTCTTACACAAAGAGAATTCGATAGAGCTTATGGCTATGATTATAATCGAAATTATCACCCAAGTTATCAACATGTTCCTGCAATTGACGAAGTCAAATTCTCACTTATTTCTAATAGAGGATGTTTTGGATCATGTAATTTCTGTGCTTTAGCTTTCCATCAAGGAAGAATTATTCAAGCAAGAAGTCATGAGTCAATTATTGCTGAAGCTAATAAAATGGTTTGGGATCCAGATTTTAAAGGATATATTCATGATGTTGGAGGACCAACAGCTAACTTTAGAGATACTGCTTGTGATAAACAAAAAACAAAAGGTGCTTGTCCTACAAAACAATGCCTTTGGCCAGAACCATGTAAAAATTTAAAAGTAGATCATGAAGATTATTTATCATTACTAACAAAGCTAAGACAACTTCCAAATGTAAAAAAAGTTTTTGTACGTTCTGGAATTCGTTATGATTATCTTATGTATGATAAAAATGATCATTTCTTTGAAGAACTTGTTCAACATCATATTTCTGGACAGTTAAAAGTAGCACCTGAACATATTAGTAATCATGCTTTAGATAAAATGGGAAAACCAAGACGTGGACTTTATGAAAAATTTGTTGATAAATATTATCGTATTAATGAAAAATATAATAAAAAACAATTTTTAGTTCCTTATTTAATGTCATCTCATCCAGGATGCCGTTTAGAAGATGCTATTGAACTTGCAGAATATTTAAGGGATATTCATCATCAGCCAGAACAAGTTCAAGATTTTTATCCAACACCTGGAACGCTTTCAACAACAATGTATTATACAGGATTAGATCCTCGTGATATGACACCTGTATATGTTCCTAAAGATCCTAAAGAAAAAGCAATGCAAAGAGCTTTGATTCAATATAAGAATCCAAAAAATTATGATCTTGTTTATGAAGCTTTAATTAAAGCTAATAGAAAAGATCTTATTGGTTTTGGTAAAAAATGTTTGATTAAACCACGTACAAAAAGGCAAAACTATAACCAACCTTATACAAAAAGGGGGCATAGATGATGAAACTTACAGAAACATATACATCTTTAACACATACACATGTTAAGTTTGATATTTATCAACCGAATGTGATTTTAAGATATAAAGGAATTATTCAACTTCATCATGGTTTATGCGAACATTCTGAACGTTATGAAAAATTTGCTGAATATTTGAGTCATGAAGGTTTTATTGTGGTTGTGCCTGATTTTCCAGGTCATGGCACATCACTTTATCATTTTGAACAAGGTTATTTTGGTAGTGGAAATGCGCTTGATACATTGATTGAAGATATGCAACGTTTGAGACATATTATTGCTAAAAGATACGAAGATCTTCCTTATTTTATGATAGGGGTTGATTTTGGATCGCTTGTATTACTTAAATATGCGATGGTCTATGGTGATTATATTAATGGGATGATCATGTTAGGAACTTGTATGAAGAATAATTTTTATTATCGTATGAAAATGATTGTTGATCTAAATATTTTATTACATGGTCAAATGAATCGTTCTAGTGTTATAAAAAAAGCAATTGACTTATTTTTACAAAAAAATTTAAATGGCTGTTATAAAATGAGTAATCAAAAAGAGGTTGCTCTTTATAATGAAGATCCTTTAAGCGATTTTGTTTATACAAATCAAGCGTATCATGATATTTTAGAATATATAAAGTATACAAGTGATGAAGACCATTTAAAACTTATTCCTGAATATTTACCTGTTTATTTATTATCAGGAGGTTTTGATAATCTTACAAAGAATGGCAAAGATACTATAAAACTTTATGAAATATTAAAAGAAGATGGTTTAAAAGATCTTCAATATAAGATTTATGAAAATAAACGACAAGATATTTTACATGATAATAATTATCGAGATGTCTATCATGATATTATGCATTGGTTAGATGAAAGAACCTATATATAGTACCCTTATAGTTGGTTGACAAATATCCACTATAAGGGTATTTTATTTGTACGCGAAAAGAAGATAGAAGACTTGGAAAGCCAAGTCTTTATTCATTTATATCGTAAAAAAGGAGAAAAATATGGCAACTAAAGATATGGATAAATTAGTAAATCATGCAAAATCAACAGGTTTTGTATATCAAGGTTCAGAAATCTATGATGGACTAGCAAATACATGGGATTTTGGACCATTAGGTGTTGAAATGAAAAACAATATTAAACGTTTATGGTGGAAAAGATTCATTCAAGAATCTCCATATAATGTTGGGTTAGATTCAGCTATTTTTATGAATCCAAAGGTATGGGAAGCATCTGGACATGTTGGGGGATTCTCAGATCCTTTAATTGATTGTAAAGAATGTAAAACAAGACATCGTGCAGATAAATTAATTGAAGCATATGATCCTTCTGTACATAGTGAAGGTTGGACAAATGAACAAACAATGTCTTATATTAAAGAACATAATATTGTTTGTCCTAATTGTGGGAAAAGCAATTTTACTGATGTTAGACAATTTAAATTAATGTTTGAAACTCATATGGGTGTTGTTGAAGATGATAAATCAGTTGTTTATCTACGTCCAGAAACTGCACAAGGTATCTTTGTTAACTTTAAAAATATTCAAAGAACTTCTCGTAAAAAAGTACCATTTGGTATTGGTCAAATTGGGAAATCATTTAGAAATGAAATTACACCTGGTAACTTTATTTTTAGAACAAGAGAATTTGAACAAATGGAATTAGAATTTTTCTGTAAACCAGATACTGATTTAGAATGGTTTGATTATTGGAAATCATATTGTAAAAAGTTCTTATTAGATTTAGGTTTAAAAGAAGAAAACTTAAAATTTAGAGATCATGAAAAAGAAGAATTATCTTTCTATTCTAAAGCAACATGTGATGTTGAATATAATTTCCCATTTGGATGGGGTGAATTATGGGGTATTGCCGATCGTACAGATTATGATTTATCTCGTCATATGGAACATTCTAAAAAATCTTTAGAATATTTAGATCCACAAACTAATGAAAAATATATTCCATATGTCATTGAACCATCTGTTGGGGCAGATCGTTTATTCTTATCTGTTTTCTGTGACAGTTATCAAGAAGAAACATTAGAAAATGGAGATACAAGAACAGTGATGAAATTACATCCTGCCATTGCTCCTTATAAAGTAGCAGTTTTACCACTTACTAAAAAACAAAGTGAAAAAGCTGAAGAAGTTTATGCAACACTTGCTAAACATTTCTCTGTTGAATTTGATGTTGCTGGACAAATTGGTAAAAGATATCGTAGACAAGATGCAATTGGAACACCATATTGTGTAACTGTTGATTTTGATACAATGGAAGATAATGCGGTAACTGTTCGTGATAGAGACACAATGGAACAAGTACGCTTACCAATTGATCAATTAGTTGATTATATTCAAGATAAAATTACATTCTAATAAAGGAGATTACTATGCCAAGACTTTCAAATGAAAAAATCAATGAAATAAGACAAAGCGTTGATATCGTTGATGTTATTGGCAATTATCTTCCTTTAGAAAGAAGAGGTCGTAATTATTTAGCAAGATGTCCGTTTCATGATGACAATCGACCATCAATGTCAGTTTCACCTGAAAAACAAATCTATAGATGTTTTGTATGTTCACATGGTGGAAACGTGTTTACCTTTTTACAAGATTACTTGAAAATTTCTTTTATGGAAGCTGTCAAAATGGTAGCTCAAATGGGAAATGTTGATTTAGGTGATTTTACATTTTATGAAGAAAAAACACATGTTAATCAAGAGTTAGAACCATACTATTTAATGCACGAAGAAGCTAATCGTATTTATAAACACTATTTAACAACAAAATTAGCTCTAGAAGCAAATAGTTATTTAAATCAAAGACATTTATCTAAAGAAATTATTGACTATTTTGAAATAGGTTATGCGCCAGAGCAAAATATTTTATTAAAAGCATTTGAAAAATCAGGTTTTTCAAGAATGCAAGCATATGAATCTGGTCTTGTTATAGAATCCAATTTAGGTTATGATCGTTATTCTAACCGTATCATGTTTCCTTTGCATAATAGTGAAGGGCGTGTTGTTGGTTTTAGTGGTCGTATTTATCAAAAAAATCAAAAAGAATCAAAATATATGAACTCTCCTGAATCTAAAATCTTTATTAAAGGAGAAACATTGTATAATTACCATCGTATAAAAAATGATGTTAGAAATGAAGGTAAAGTCATTATTCTAGAAGGCTTTATGGATGTAATAGCATTATATAAAGCAGGAATTAAAAATACTGTCGCAATTATGGGAACTGCTTTAACTTCACAACATTTAAAAATGTTAAAACGATTATCAAATGATATTGTTTTATGCTTAGATGGTGATCAAGCAGGTAAAAATGCCATGATTAAATGTGTGGATGCTTTAAATAATGAAGGATTTCATACATCTATTGTTGTTATTCCTGATGCAATGGATCCAGATGAATTTTTAGAAGCGAAAGGGAAAGAGGAACTAGTAGCACTTTTTAAAAATCCCATAAGTGCTGTTGAATTTAAATTAAATTATTATTATGAACGCATTAATGTTGATAACTATGAAGATCGTAAAAATTTTTTAGAATCCATGGTAAAAGTCATTATGCAATTAGATGATATAGTTGATCAAGATTATTACATTGATCAACTTGTAAAAAAATCAGGATTTTCTAAAGAAACGATTCATCATTTAATGAGTCAACAAACACCTGTAAATAAACCAATACCTTTTAGACCTATTACGTATGATCATGTTTCAAGACTTATTGATAAATATCAAAAGGCTGAAAGAGATTTATTGTATTATATGATGCAGGATAAAAAATATGCAATGCAATATGAAGCAAAAGCAGGATACATGTATGATAAAGTTAATCGTTTGATTGCTTCATATATTATTGATTATTATCGTCAGTATGTCATTTTAGAAGTTGCTGATTTGATTAATATGATTGATGATCAAGATATTGTAAAAAGAATTTTAGAAATATCATCGTTGCAATTACCAAAGTTACAATCAAATCAAGCAATTGATGATTATATTAAAACAATACAAGAAAAATTAAAGATTGAACGAATTAAACAGCTTGAACAGGAACTTTCACAAACATATGATCCTCGTCAACAAGCAAAAATTCTTCAAGAAATTATAGAATCAAAAGAAAAGGAGTAGATTATGGCAAAGAAAAAAGTACAAGCAGTTTCATTTGATGATTTAAAAAAATTAGTTATAAATGAAGCAAAAAACAATAACAATATTTTAACGCAAGAACAAATTGATGAATATTTAATGAATTATGATTTAAGTGATGAATTAGCAGAAGAATTACTTGATTATATTCAACAAAATCAAATTACAATCTCTGATGATGATATGTTACTTGCAGGTGTTCCTGCAATGGATGATGATTTAGACCTTGATTTAGATGATGCAGATGATACTCCTGATCTAGATTTTGATGGTGATTTCGATATGATGACAGGAGATACATTACATATGTATCAAGAACATGATGATGATAAGGAAAGTGAAAGCACTCAACTTGGAAGCAATGTTAAAATTAATGATCCTGTAAAGATGTATCTTAAAGAAATTGGACGTGTAGAATTATTAAATCATGACCAAGAAATCGAATTAGCTAAAAGAATTCTTGAAGGTGATGAACAAGCTAAAAAAGAACTTGCTGCAGCAAACTTAAGATTAGTTGTTTCTATCGCTAAAAGATATGTTGGACGTGGAATGTTATTCTTAGATTTAATCCAAGAAGGAAACATGGGGTTAATTAAAGCAGTAGAAAAATTTGATTATACAAAAGGATTTAAATTTTCTACTTATGCGACTTGGTGGATTAGACAAGCAATTACACGTGCAATTGCCGATCAAGCCCGTACAATTCGTATTCCAGTACACATGGTAGAAACAATCAATAAATTAACACGTATTCAAAGACAATTAATTCAAGAATTAGGTAGAGAACCATCTGCTGAAGAAATTGCTGAAAAAATGGATGGAATGACACCTGAAAAAGTACGAGAAATTCAAAAAATTTCATTAGAACCTGTTTCATTAGAAACACCAATTGGTGAAGAAGATGACTCACATTTAGGTGATTTTATTGAAGATGAAGGAGCAATGTCTCCAGATGATTATGCTGCTAATGAATTATTAAAAGATGAATTAAATGATGTTTTATTAGAACTTACGGATCGTGAAGAAAAAGTATTAAGACTTCGTTTTGGGTTAGATGATGGTAGAACTAGAACGCTTGAAGAAGTAGGACGTGAGTTTAATGTTACACGTGAACGTATTCGTCAAATTGAAGCAAAAGCATTAAGAAAATTAAAACATCCATCTCGTTCTAAAAGATTAAAGGATTTCTTGGATCGTTAATGAAACTATCAAAAAGATTAGAACTACTTGCTCATTTGGTAGAAAAACATAAAAAAGGGAATATCTTGGCAGATATTGGAACAGATCATGCATATTTGCCATGCTATTTAATTGAAAAAAATATTATAGATAAAGCTTATGCCTGTGATGTCGCAAAAGGACCTTTTGCGGCGTCACTTTCTACTATTAAGCAATATCATTTTGAAGAAAACGTTGAAGCTTTATTAGGAGATGGATTAGATCCTATTCTTGATAAAGAAATCGATATGGTGACCATTGCTGGAATGGGATCATTTCTTATTGTTGAAATACTAGAAAAGAATAAGGATTATTTAAATAAAGTAAAACAATTCTATTTACAACCTAATGCTAATACAGATCATTTAAGAAAATATTTATTTAATAATCATTTTAAAATTATTGATGAAAAGATGATTAAAGATGGACATCATGTTTATGAAATGATGGTAATAGAAAATACAAATCAAGATATTCAATATAGTCAAGAAGATATAATGTTTGGACCAATTTTAAGAAAAAATAAAGATGAACTATTTATTCGTTATTGGCAAAAACAATATCAAACATATTTAAAGATTATGAAAGATTTACCATCAAATCATCCAAGATATTTAGAATTAGAAAAACAAAAACAATTAATTGAAGGTGAACTCAATGAAAGCTTATGAAATTATGAATCATTTGGAAACATATTTTCCTTTAGATCTTCAAATGGATTTTGATTGCTGTGGTTTACAAATAGGAAATAGAGAAAATGAAGTAAAAAAAGTCTATATTGCTTTAAATGCAGATAATGAAACGTTACAAGCCTGTATTGAAAATAATTGTCAAATGCTTATTACACATCATCCTTTTTTATTAGAAAAAATAAAAAACATGGATACATCTTTACATCAAGGAAAATTTATTGAAATGGCTATCAAACACGATATTGTTGTTTATAGTTTACATACATGTTTAGATAGAGGACAAAATGGAATTTCAATGAATGATTGGTTGATTCAAAAATTAGGTGTCCATGATGTTGCTTGTTATGATCATTATGAGGTAGGAAAGAAAGCTACTTTAAATCAAGCAATGGAAGGACAAGATTTTATAGAATATGTAAAAGACAAATTTCATTTACAGCATTTAAAATATAGTAAAAATACAAATAAATTAATTCAAACAATTGCTATTTGTGGAGGAAGCGCAGCAGACGACTTAGAAATTCTTGCTGGTCAAGTAGATTGTTATATTACTGGTGATACTAAATATCGCCATGCTAAATATGCTATTGATCATGATTGTTTATTGATTGATCCGGGGCATCATTTAGAAGTTATGATTGAAGAAAAGCTTCCTGAATTATTGGAAGATTTACCAATTCAAATACAAATTCATGAAAGTCTTGATTATTTTAAATATGAATAAAACTCTTGGGATTATCTCAAGAGTTTTTCATATACTTTTATATTTGATATACTAAAAGAAAGTAAGGAGTTTTATTATGAGATTACATTATCAAGGAAAATATAATTTAGATCCTGAAACATTACCGAAAAGAAATCATCAACCCAATGCTGTAAAATTTAAAGAAGTCAGTTCATCTAAAGAACTTGCAGTTATTGCTAATACAATAGGACTTGTATTAATGGTCATTTTATCTATTCCTATTCTTTTAGTATATAAAAATAATTTACTTCTTTATTTTGATGATATGATGTTTGGTGCTATTTTTCCAATCTTAACAATATTTCCTCATGAGTTTTTACATGCTCTTTGTTTTAAAGAAGATGTTTATCTTTATACAAATTTAAAACAAGGGATGGTTTTTGTTTTAGGAAATGAAACAATGAGCAAAAAAAGATTTATTTTTATGTCTCTTCTACCAAATTTAGTTTTTGGTTTTTTTCCTTATTTTTTATCATTTTTAGGATCTAAATATTTAATGTTTGCTTTATGGGGAGTTATTGCTATAGCGATGGGTGCAGGAGATTATTATAATGTTTTTAATGCTCTTACACAAATGCCTAAAGGGGCCAGAACGTATTTATATCAAATGAATTCATATTGGTATATGCCCGAAAATAGATAAAAATGATTTTCAAAAAACGTATATATTTTAACTGTTTTTGTAATTATTTTTCATAAAATAATAAATGAAAAAATATTTTTTAAGTGGATGTGCTTACATTGCTTTTACACATTGTTATCTTAAAAAAATAGGTTTATACTAAAGAATGAAGAGAGTAAAGGAAGGCAAGAATTATGAACAAAAACGAGATTATGTCAAAAACAAAAATTGTATGTACTATTGGACCAGCTTCAGAAAGTAAAGAAATGCTTACTAAATTAGTAAAAGCTGGAATGAATGTTATGAGATTAAACTTTTCTCATGGAACTCATGAAGAACATGAAGAAAAAATCAACACTTTATTAGAAATTAATAAAGAATTATCTACAAATGTTGCTATTTTGTTAGATACAAAAGGACCTGAAATTCGTACTGGTGATTTCGTAGGTGGTAAAACAACTTTTAAAAAAGGACAAACTTCAACTATCTGTGTAGAAGATATTGAAGGAACAAGTGAAAGATTTACAATCACTTATAAAGACTTATATAAAGATGTTAAACCAGGTGGTTTCATCTTAGTAAACGATGGTCAAGTAGAATTATTAGTTGATCATATTGAAGGAACAGATATTGTTTGTGTAGCTGCAAATGATGGAGAAGTAAAAAATAAACGTGGAATCAATGTTCCAGGAATTAAATTAGGATTTGATTATTTATCACCTAAAGATATTTCAGATTTAACATTTGGTGCAAATCAACCTTTTGATTATGTTGCTGCTTCATTCTGTCGTAGAGCACAAGATATTATTGATATTAAAAAATTATTAATTGAAAATGGTAGAAATGATATTCAAATTTTAGCTAAGATTGAAAATCAAGAAGGTGTTGAAAACGTTGATGAAATTCTTGATATTGCTGATGGTATCATGGTTGCTCGTGGTGACTTAGGTGTAGAAGTTCCTGCTGAAGATGTCCCACTTATTCAAAAATCAATTATTAAAAAATGTAAACAACGTGGTAAAATCGTTATCACTGCTACACAAATGTTAGAAAGTATGCAACAAAATCCAAGACCAACACGTGCTGAAGTATCTGACGTTGCTAATGCAATTTATGATGGTACAGATGCGATTATGTTATCTGGTGAATCTGCAAGTGGATTATATCCTCAAGAAGCAGTTTTAATGATGTCAAAAATTGCTCATAAGATTGAATCTAGTTTAGATTATCAAAGTTTACAAAGACAAGCCATTCGTACAGCACCAGATGATACAAGTGAAGCTATTTGTATGTCTGTTGCAGAAATTGCTTATAAATTCAATGTAGCAGCAATTATTGCCTTTACAGAATCAGGATTTACAGCTCGTAAAATGGCTCGTTATCGTACAAAATCTCGTATCATTGCTGCAACTCCATCAGTTAAAACTGTTAAAGCGTTAGCTTTAAACTGGGGTGTTAAAGCAGTACCTTGTAAACAATTAAATTCACGTATTTCAATGATTGATTATGCAAGTATTATTGCTAGAGAAAATGGTGTAAAACCTGGTCAAAAAATCATAGTTACTGGTGGAACACCAGGTGTCAAAGGTGCAACAAGTTACCTAGAACTAGTTGAAGTTAAATAATATTAGAAATACACTCTTAGGAGTGTTTTTCTTTTCTAATTCATAAAGATGAAATAAATGGGTTATACTATATAATAGTAAAATAATGATTAGAAAGAGAGATTTTATATGTGTACAGCAGCAACTTATCAAACAAAAGATTTTTATATGGGTAGAACTTTAGACTACGAATTTTCTTATGGTGAAAAAATAGCTATTATGCCAAGAAATTATCCATTACAATATAGACATGGGCAAAAAAATATTGAACATTACGCCATGATTGGTATGGCTCATGTATTAGAAGAATATCCTTTATATTATGATGCAGTTAATGAAAAAGGTTTAGGAATGGCAGGATTGAATTTTGTCGGAAATGCTTATTATCATGATGTTAAAGAAGATGCAATTAATGTTGCCCAATATGAATTTATTCCTTGGGTTTTAAGTCAATGTGCAACATTGAAAGAAGCTAAACAACTTATTCAAACAATTAATTTAGTAAAGACACCTTATAATGAACATTTACCAGCAGCTTCATTACATTGGATTATTGCAGACCAAAGTGGATGTATAACTGTTGAATCAGTAGAAGAAGGATTAAAAATCTATGAAAACCCAGTCGGTGTTCTTACAAATAATCCTTCATTTGATAAACAATTATTTAACTTAAATAATTATATGTCGTTATCCCCTAAACAACCTCATAACTGTTTCTCTAAACAATTAGATTTAAAATCATATTCTAGAGGAATGGGTGCTCTTGGTTTACCTGGTGACCTATCTTCGATGTCACGTTTTGTAAGAGTTGCTTTTACTAAAATGAACGGACAATCAAAAGATAATGAAAGAGACAGTGTTAATCAATTTTTCCATATTTTAGGTTCTGTAGAACAACAAAGAGGGTGTTGTGAAGTAGATGAAGGTAAATATGAAATAACGATTTATACTTCATGTTGGAATAGTCAAAAAGGAATCTATTATTATACAACATATAATAGAAGACAAATTACTGCCGTTAATATGCATAAAGTAAATTTGGATGGTCAACACCTAATAAGTTATTCAATGTTAGATGACGAAGAATTTTATGAACAAAATTAGTATTTTTAAGATAGCGAAAGCTATCTTTTTTTATATTTAAATGTGATTAAAATCACATGATTTTCATATATTTCAAAGAAAACAAGTTAATTTTTTAACTTGTTGTAAACGCTTTCAATTTGAAAATAATAGGACTAAAATAGGGTTAAAGGGGATGGAAGTTATGAGTTTAAAATCGTTTATTGGAGGTATACATCCAAAAGATCAAAAACAATATACAAAGGATTTACCTATTATTAAAATAAAAGCAAGTGATGAAGTTGTATTTCCTTTAAAACAACATATTGGTGCACCTTGTCAACCAATTGTTAAAGTAAAAGATGAGATAAAAGTTGGGCAAGTTATTGCCTGTAGTGATGCTTTTGTTTCAAGTCCTATTATTTCTTCAGTTTCAGGTGTAGTTAAAAAAATAGAAGAAAGAATGGATGTTAGTGGGAAAATGCAAGAATCTATTGTTATTTCTAATGATGGATTATATCAAAAAGTTGAAAATCAAGATAATAAACAAGAATTAACTTATGAAGAAAAAATTGAAAGAATTAAGGCAGCAGGAATAGTTGGTCTTGGAGGCGCTGGTTTTCCTACACATGTAAAACTTTCTGTTAAAGATCCAAATCAAGTTCAATATTATATTGTTAATGGTGCTGAATGTGAACCTTATCTTACAAGTGATTATCGCTTGATGCTTGAAAAAACAGATGAACTAATAGCAGGAATTCATATTTTATTAGAAATGTTTCCAAAAGCTCTTTGTTATATTGCGATTGAAGATAATAAAAAAGAGGCTATTCATTTATTAAAAGAAAAGTGTAAAGATGAAAAAAGAATTGTTGTGAAAGAACTAAAAACAAAATATCCTCAAGGTGGAGAAAGAATGCTTGTTAAAGTTTTAACAGGAAAGACATTAAATTCTAAAATGCTTCCTTTAGATGTAGGATGTATTGTTGATAATGTAGCAACAGTGATTGCTATTAATCAAGCGGTTCGTTATAATCAACCTTTAATTTCTAAAGTAATGACAATTTCAGGTGATGGAATTACACCTAGCAATATTGAAGTCCCTATAGGAACGAGTTTTAAATGGATCGTTGAACAATTAGGAGGTTTCAAATCTGAAGTTCAAAAACTTATTTGTGGAGGTCCAATGATGGGAAGTGCCCTTATCCATTTAGATATACCTGTAACTAAGACATCAAGTTCTTTACTTGCACTTGTACAAGATGAAGTTTCACTTTACGAACCTTCTGCATGTATTCGTTGTGGTCGATGTAAAGACGTGTGTCCTAGTTTATTAGTTCCACAAAAACTTTATCAAATAGCAACAAAAAATGATACAGAGGCCTTTATTTTAAATGGTGGAATGGAATGTATAGAATGTGGTTGTTGTAGCTATACATGTCCAGCAAAAAGAAATATGACACAGGCATTTAAGAAGATGAAATATTTAGTCTCTGTTAATAAAAGAAAGTAGGTGTTATTCATGAATCAATTACTACATGTTTCTGCTTCACCGCATATTAAAGATCGTGTTACAACATCTTCTATTATGTTAGATGTCATTATTGCTTTAATACCAGCTACTTTATTTGGAATTATTCAATTTAAAATAAATGCTTTATTGATTATTGTAACAACGATAACAACATGTGTTTTAGCAGAATATTTATATGAACGTTTTATGAAAAAGACAATTACCATCAAAGATCTATCAGCAGTTGTCACAGGACTTATTCTTGCTTTAAATTTACCATCAACAGTTCCTTTATGGCTTCCTGTTATTGGGGGTCTCTTTGCTATTATTGTGGTTAAACAATTTTATGGAGGATTAGGACAAAATTTTATGAATCCAGCGTTAGCTGCAAGATGTTTTTTGTTGATTTCATTTACTGGAAGAATGACAAATTTTGTATTTGATGGGATGACTTCATCAACGCCACTTGCAGTTTTAAAAAATGGTGAAAGCTTTGATTTAATAAGGATGTTTATTGGAAATACTGCTGGAACAATTGGAGAAACTTCTGCAATTGCACTTTTAATAGGTGCATTGTATTTGATTGTTAAAAAAGTTATTAAAGTAACCATTCCTTTAACATATCTTTTTACATTTTCTATTTTTACATTAATTTTATCACCATGTCCTTTTGATATTTATTATTTAGCGTGTGAGTTATGTGGTGGAGGTTTAATCTTTGGTGCCTTTTTTATGGCAACTGATTATGTAACAAGTCCAATGGATCAAAAAGGGCAACTTATTTATGGTGTTTTATTAGGTGTATTAACAGGATTATTTCGTTTTTTTGGAACAAGTGCAGAAGGTGTTTCTTATGCCATTATTATTTCTAATTTATTAGTACCTTTAATTGATAAACTCACATTAAAAGGTGGTGTTGTCAAATGAAAAAAATAATAAAAGATATCTTAATTTTATGTGTGATTACTATTATTTGTGGAGGGCTTCTTGGTTATGTTTATCAAATAACGAAGAATCCTATTCAACATCAATTACAACAAAGTAAGCAAGATGCTTATTTAAAAGTGATGAAAGAAGCAACTTCTTTTAAAGCTTATAAAGAAAATGATATCAAAAAATTATCTAAAAAGCTTAAAGGGGATTATGGTAAAAACGGTCTTGAAATAGAAAATGCTTTAAAAGCATATCATCAAAAACAAACTATCGGTTATATTATTCAAGTGTTTGATCATGATGGTTTTGGTGGTGATATTGAAATCATTGTTGGTATCAACCTTCAAAAAGAAATTACAGGTGTTGAAATTTTATCAATTGATGAAACAGTAGGACTTGGGATGAACGCTAAAAATGAAGAGTTTAGAAATCAGTATGTAGGTAAAAAAATAGATCATTTCCAAGTCGTTAAAAATGGTAAACAAAATGAAGGTGAAGTAGATTCTTTATCAGGAGCAACCATTACTTCTAAAGCAATGACAAATGGTATTAATGGAGCCTTAGATTTTTATGATTTATTGAAAGGAAGATGAAAATATGAAGAAATATTTAAAACCTTTATATAATGGAATCATTAAAGAAAATCCTACCTTTGTATTAATGCTTGGTATGTGTCCGACACTTGCGGTTACAACCTCAGCAATGAATGGAATGGGAATGGGACTTACAACAATGGCTGTTTTAATTATGTCGAATTTTGTTATTTCAGCACTTAGAAATATTATTCCTAGTCGTATGCGTATTCCTGCTTATATTGTTATTGTTGCTTCACTTGTTACAGTTGTACAATTATTATTACAAGGATATATTCCATCTTTATATGATACACTTGGTATTTATATTCCTTTAATTGTTGTCAATTGTATTATTTTAGGAAGAGCAGAAGCCTTTGCTTCTAAAAATAATCCACTTTTATCAATTATGGATGGTCTTGGTATGGGGCTTGGTTTTACTTTAGCTTTAACTTGTATAGGTTTAGTAAGAGAAATATTAGGTGCAGGAACATTTTTTTCAATGTCATTACCTATTTCGTTTGAGCCAATAACAATTTTTGTGATGGCACCAGGAGCATTCTTTATACTTGCTTTGTTAACAGCTATTCAAAATAAATTAAAATTACCTAGTGCGACGAATGTTTCTCATTCATCTTTAAAGTGTGGAGGAGATTGTATGCATTGTCATGGTAATCAATGTCAAATAAATAAATCTTTGTTAAAGGAGGATCATAAAAAATGAAAACACTCATTTTAACACTGATTAGTGTTTCTTTAGTTAATAATGTCGTTTTATCACAGTTTTTAGGTTTATGTCCATTTTTAGGGGTTTCAAAACAAACCAAAACCGCAATGTCTATGGGTGGTGCAGTTATTTTTGTAATTACAATTGCTTCAGCTGTAACTCATTTATTGTATCGTTTACTTGTTTTGTTACATGTTGAATATTTAGAAACAGTCGCCTTTATTTTAATTATTGCAGCACTTGTTCAATTTGTAGAACTCTTTTTAAAAAAATATTTGCCACCTTTATATAATTCATTAGGTGTTTATTTACCTCTTATTACAACCAACTGTGCTGTTTTAGGTGTTGCTTTAACAAATGTACAAAATAATTATGATTTTGTAACAAGTGTTGTAGCTGGTTTTGGGACAGCTTTAGGATTTACAATTTCAATTACAATTTTAGCAGGAATAAGAGAAAGAATTGCCGATAATGATATTCCTCATGTTTTACAAGGCTCACCAATTGTTTTAATTACAGCAGGTTTGATGGCTATTGCCTTTATTGGCTTTTCAGGCTTGATTTAAGGAGGAAATACGATGAATACAGTCATTATTGCAATTATTGTTGTTGGAAGTATAGGATTGTTTATTGGAATATTCCTTTCACTTGCCAGTGTTAAATTTAAAGTAGAAGTCAATGAAGATGAAGAAAAAATTAGAGCGGTTCTTCCTGGAAATAACTGTGGAGCTTGTGGTTATCCTGGATGTGATGGCCTTGCATGTGCAATTGCTAAAAAAGAAGCCCCAATTAATCAATGTCCTGTTGGTGGAATAGAAGTTGCTAAAAAAATAGGAGAAATTCTCCATTTAGAAGTAGAAGAGAATACACATTTAGTAGCTTATGTTAAATGTAAAGGAACTTGTGATAAAATAAAGACTCAATATCAATACGATGGTATTCATGATTGTTTAAGTGCAGCTGTTATTCCTGGAAGTGGAGATAAGAAATGCCGCTTTGGATGTGTTGGGTATGGTAGTTGCGTCAAAGCCTGTGCATTTGATGCTATTCATGTCATTGACGGTGTTGCTCAAGTTGATCAAGATAAATGTAAGTCATGTCAAAAATGTATGGATGCTTGTCCTCAACATCTTATTGAAATGGTTCCTTATGATTCTACTTATCATGTAAGATGTAATAGTCATGATAAAGGACCAATTGTCAACGCTAGTTGTCAAGTAGGTTGTTTAGGGTGTAGGATGTGTACAAAAGTATGTCCTGTAAATGCGATTACTGTGGATGATTTTTTAGCACACATCGACTATTCAAAATGTATCCATTGTGGAAATTGTAAAGACAAATGTCCACGAAAGATTATTGAATAACAAAGTAAGTTTTTACTTATTTTGTTATTTTTTAATTTTTTACTTAATTAACCATCTGACACATCTTTTGATTTAACTCCGTTATTCTCAC
>NZ_JBKYAR010000040.1:0-13761 GCF_047023275.1 Faecalibacillus sp.
ACTCAATTTATCCGAACCATACTATGCACATGTGTCAGATGGTTAATTAAGTTATTTTATAAAAATCAGTGTAAATAAAATACAAAAAATGCCCTTATTTAGGACATTTGTTTAATTTGTTTCATCATTTTAGATAGATTAATAGGAACATGTTCTTCTTTTAATAAATTGTGTATTTTTTCAAGAGAAATATGTTCATGTAAATGAATAATCTTTTCTACAATTTCTTTTGATAAAGCTTGATATTCAATGATTTGATCAACCTTATCAAACAATTCATGCTTTAAATATTTAGTCTGTCTATTCTTTTTAAATCCCATACAACAACGTGAAAGACATGTTTGACTCATTATAAAAATAACATTTTCAAAACTGATTTTTCTTTTAGCTTGATCTTCATAATAGCCATCATCTAAAATTTGTGAAAACAAATGAATAATTTCTTCACATGCTTGATCAATATGATCTATTAATAAAACAGTATGTGGATAACTTTGCAAAGTTGATAAAAGAAGACTTGGTTTTTCATGATATGTTTCTAGAAGTTTATAAAGAGAATGACTTTCTTGATATTGATTCATATCTAATTTTAAATAATGATAATTAAGGTATTTCGCTAAAGATTTTGCAGTTGTTGTTTTACCACAGCTTGTTGGTCCATAAATAAAAAAGGAGACAGGTAATTGTTTATGTTGAAATGTTTCAACAATTTGATGGATTGCTTTTTCTTGACCTAAAATAGTTTTATTTAATTGTTTTTCTAATTTTTGATAATCCATTTGATGATGAATTGTAATATTTAAATACTTTTCAATTGTTTCAATAACTCTATTCTTTGTAAGTTCTTTTTCATGATAGAATTTTGCTTTAACACATGATAAATCTAAAATATCAATAGCTTTATCAGGATATGTTCTATTTTTTATATGACAATCAACTAATTCTATCAATTCTTTTAAAAGTGTATTCTCTATTTTAATTTGATGATAACTTTCATAATAACCTTTTATCCCTTTTAATATTTCTAACGTTTCCTCTTTCGTATTTTCTTTTAAAGTAACAATAGAAAATCTTCTATTCATAGCATGATCTTTTTCAAAATGTTTGTAATATTCATCAATAGTCGTTGCTCCAATAACCGTCATATCTTTTCTAGCAAGATACGGCTTTAAAATATTAGATGCATCAATCGCCCCTTCAGCACCACCTGCTCCAATAACATTATGAATTTCATCAATAAAAATAATCACATTATCCAAATCTTTTACCTTATCAATAATCTTTTTAAACTTCTCTTCAAATTCACCACGGTATTTTGTCCCCGCAACAAGCGAAGATAAAGAAAGCTCATAAATAATCTTATTCTTTAAAGAATCAACAACTTTTCCTTGATTGATCATCATTGCAAGCTTTTCAACTAACGCTGACTTACCAACACCTGCTTCACCAATAATTAAAACATTATTTTTTTCTTTTTTAGATAAAATAGTACATACCTGATCTATTTCATTTTCTCTACCTACTATTTTATACTTTTTAGTTTTTACTTTTTTATTGATATTTACAAGTGTTGGTATTTGATCCAATGGTGTTTCAAAAGCTGATTTTTCTTGTAATAAATAAATAATTTCTTCTACATCCACATGATATTTTTGTAATATTTCATAAGCCACAGATTCTTTTTCTTTTAATAAAGAAATAATTAAAATATTCAAAGTCACCTGATCTTGATTTTTATCTTGAGCATATTCAATACTTCTTTCTAATATCCTTTTCACACTTTGACTATATTCCATATAAAAAGGTTGATCATCATTTGTGCCAAACAACCTTTTTATATCTTCTTCTACAACTTCATCAGTTACATTATATTTTTGTAATAATCTTTTTAATTGATTATCATGAATCTTCAATAATGAAAGCAATAAATGTTCACTTCCAACATTTTGATGACCAAAATCAAAAGATAAACTTTCTGCTACTACAATTGCCTTCTGTGCTTGTTCATCAAACTCTTTCAACAATGGCTTCACCTCTTTCCTTATAATAGTATGTACAAACTTAATAATTATTAGTACACACTATTAAGAAAACATCTGAATCAACCATGATTTCTTTTTAATTTCTTTACTTGATGTACAATAAGAAACTTGTAACTTTCCTTCTAAAGATTTACCCTTACCTTCTCCTAATACAATCGTATAAAGTCCATTATAATACTTCGCATTAAAATCATCTTGATGATCTGCTAAAACCTGATAAACATCATCAACACCCTTGACCCATTTTTTATAACTTAAAATTAACTGATCTTTTACTTTGTACATTTCTTCTATATCTTCTTGTTGATAAGATGCTCCAATGATTTTATATCTTGGAGTTTCATTGACTGCATAAACACTTGTTAGATTCATTATAATTAAAAGAAAAATAATGATTTTTTTCATAAACTTCACCTCAAGTTCATTATGTTCATTTATAATAAAAATAAACATAAGGAGTGTATTTTTTTATGAGTCATATAATGCAAAAAGAAATTAATAGTGAAATGAATGATTTTTTCTTTGCGAAAGATCATTTAGATTTTTATCATGAATATGTCAATGTTGAACAAATGTATCTGGCAGGTATTAAAGAAGTAAGAACAAAATTAGAAATCTTAGATGATGAGTTTCATCATCGTTTTGATCATAATCCTATTCATCATATGGAATGGCGTTTAAAATCACCACATAGTGTTGTTGAAAAAATGAAAAGAAGAAATCTTCCTATAGATGTTTCTTCAATCAAAGGAAATATCGAAGATATTGCAGGTGTACGTGTTATTTGTCATTATATTAAAGATATTTATCGTATGTCTGATTTGCTTTTAAGACAAGATGATATTCACTTATTAAAAATCAAAGACTATATTAAAAACCCTAAAGAAAATGGTTATCGTAGTTTACATCTTGTCGTAGAAGTTCCTGTTTACCTAGCAAATGAAAAAAAGATGGTTCCTGTAGAAATACAAATTCGTACTATTGCAATGGACTTTTGGGCAACATTGGAACATCATTTACGTTATAAAAACGATAAAGAAATTTCTGATGATATTCGTAAGCGTTTATCTGATTGTGCTAAAAGTATTACTGATATTGATTATGAAATGGAAGATATACATAACGAAGTCTTCGGTCATCATAAAATCTAAAACATAATAGTTAAAAATTTATCTTAAAACACTACATCTCGTAGTGTTTTTTATAATGCTTAATACCACTGGACAATCTGTCTAATGACAACCTAAAAATACCATGTTACAATCGTTTAAAGAAACAAAAGGAAAGGATGGTATTTTTATGATTGATTTGATTGAAAAAAATGAAGTTGTGCAGTTCAAAGATGATAATTTTGTATTAGATGTCAATGTTTCTTCTAATGGTGAAACAGTGTGGTTGAATCGTGAACAATTATCTCTATTATTTGATAGAGATATTAAAACAATAGGGAAACATATCAACAATGCACTAAAAGAAGAACTAGATTCTTCAACTGTCGCAAAATTTGCGACAGTTAAAAAAGAAGGTGATAGACAAGTAACCCGCGATATTGAATATTATAATTTAGATATGATTATAAGCATAGGATATCGCGTTAAATCTAAAAGAGGTGTACTTTTTAGAAAATGGGCTAATGGTATATTAAAGAAATATCTCATAAAAGGATATGTTGTTAATGATTGTCATTTCCAAGATACTGATTTTTTGAAAGCTTATCAAAGAGGATTTAAGATTCTTGATGATTATGATCATCATCAATTAGAAGTTCCTCAAGGTCAAAAAGATACCTATGTTCTCCACTATGATGAATGTATGAAGCTTATACATAATACTATGTTTGATAATAAAGGGGATTTATTTTCTATTGAAAAAGATGATTCTTTTAGAAGCAGTATTTCAACGATTTATCAAAGTTTTGGAGATGTTGATTTATATCCAACTTTAGAAGATAAAGCCAGTGCTTTACTTTATTTTATTGTTAAAAATCATAGTTTTATTGATGGCAATAAAAGAATTGGAGCAACCATCTTTTTATACTTTTTAAACATGAATAACGCTCTTTATAAAAATGGCATGGAAAGAATTAATAACGATGCCCTTGCAACACTTACAATCTTAGTAGCGAGTTCAAGGCCTGAAGATAAAGAAATTATGATGCAGTTGATTAAAACAATTCTTAAGTAAATAGATACATATCCTTTCATTTATGGACATGTTATAATGTAGATATAAACAAAAAAAAGAGAGCTTCAATGATTATTCCATATTTTATAACAGTCGTTTCAATCGTAGTGGGATGTTTTACATTTTATGCTAATTGGATTTTTGGAATGATTATTATTCTATTAGCACTTATTTATTTTCAATTAGCAAAATTAAATGATACCATTCAAAATAGAAATGAACAACTATCGAAAAAATAACCTCTGTCATATATAGGCAGAGGTTATTTTATAATTAGAATATTAGTCTAAATCTTCACCTTGAGAAGCAATGACTTTTTTATACCAATAGAAAGAATCTTTTTTACTTCTTGCCATTGTTCCAGTTCCATCATCATGTTTATCAACATAAATGAAACCATAACGTTTTCTCATTTCTCCAGTACCTGCAGAAACTAAGTCGATACATCCCCAAGTTGTATAACCAATAAGATCTACACCATTTTCAATAGCTTTAGCCATTTCTTCAATATGTGCACGATAGTATTCAATACGATAATTATCATGAATACTTCCATCTTCTTCTACAGTATCATAAGCACCTAAACCATTTTCTACAACCATTAATGGTTTTTCATAACGATCATAAATCATTTCAAGATAATATCTTAATCCTTTAGGATCAAGTGCCCATCCCCAATCAGAATATTCTAAGTATGGATTACGTACACCAAATGACATATTTCCACTTACTGTATCATCATTTTTATGAGTAGTAACAGCTTGAGACATGTAATAAGAGAAAGTATACATATCTACTGTACCTTTTTTAAGTTCTTCTAAATCTTGTTCAGTGATATCTAATTGAACATTATGTTCTTTCCATAAACGTTTTGTAAATGTTGGATATTTACCTTTACATTGAACATCTCCACAATAGAAGATTCCTTTTTCCCATTTAGAACGATTGAATAAGATATCTTCTGGATCAGATGTTAATGGATAATAAGTAATACCACAAATCATACATCCAATTTTATTTTCAGGATCAATTTCATGTCCAATTTGTACTGCTCTTGCACTTGCGACAAATTGATAATGTAAATGTTGATAAGCTTCTTGATAAGCTTCATCACTAGCATCATCTGGTAAGAAATTGATTGTATTATTGATTTCATTGAATGTTAACCAGTATTTAACAAGTCCTTTGTATTCATTAAAGATTGTTGTTACGTATTTTTCATAAAGGGCAATATATTTACGATCTAACCAATCTCCATATTTTTCTTCTAAAGCAAGTGGTGTATCAAAATGCCAAATAGATACAAGTGGTTCAATACCTGCATTTCTAAGTTCTGTAAATACATTACGATAGAAATCTAAACCTGCTTGATTTGGTTTATCTTCTTCACCTGTTGGATAAATTCTTGACCAAGAGATTGATAATCTAAACATCTTAAATCCCATTTTTTTAAGTAAAGCAATGTCTTCTTTATAATGATGATAGAAATCAATACCATCATGGTTTGGATAAAGTTCATCATCGAATACTGCAAAATGAGCTCCTTCTGGTAATTTAAATCCATGGTTAGGTAATTTTTGTTTATGACCATCTTTATCAATAAAAGTAACCATACGTGGTGTATTAACAGTTCCACCAGTTGTTACATCTGTACGTGCCATTCCTCTTCCATCTACGTTCCAAGCACCTTCACATTGATTGGCAGCAACTGCGCCACCCCAATAAAAATCTTTACTAAATTTCATTGATCTTCCTCCTTAAATTATCTTTATTATAAAATATTTTTATGACTTATGTATTAATTTTTCATTCTATGCAATAAATAAAACCACACATATATAAACAATCAGTGTAATTACCATAAATAATGAAATGAAAGCAGCTGTAAAGTCTTCATCTTCTTCACTTTTATTAAGTGGTGAGATCAACATTGGCATTGCAAATCCAGTTGGACACATAAAATAAATGAGAACAGCCATCATATAGATCTTATCTGCCATTAAATGTGGGAAGAAGACAAAGAATCCTACAATAACAAGGATATAGAAGGCAATTCTTACTCCTACAAGTTTTAATAATGATCCTAAGGTATCTTTATTGATTTTTAAGTTATAACCAATAATCAATAAAATAAGACTAACAATAGGAGCTGTTGCTTGTTGAATTGTATTTGTATAAACGTCAATAAAAGCTGTTTGACTTAACATATCATAGACACCCAAAAGATTTAAAACTAATCCCAACATCACTGCAATTACAAAAGAATTCGTAAAAATCGTCTTTAATAATTCTTTAGTACTGGTATTACCTGAGGTTTGTTTTGCAACTAAAACAGGAATTATAATAAAGGCAATCACTGTTCCAGCAATATCAAAAATAACTGTATTACTGGCATAAGCAACTGCTACAATAGAAGTATAAAGAGGTAAAGCAACATTCCCTCCTTCACATGTTGTCAGTAAATAAGGAGATATATGTCCCACTTTTTTACCTGTAAACTTAGTAATACATTTACCTAAAACCAAGGCAAGTGTAAAGGCAATTAAAACATAAAGCACGATAAGAATCGCCGATGATTCTATCTTTGCGGTAAATAAAACATTAAAAATAAGTATTGGAAATAATACATTAAAGACAATATGATTGGCTCCTTCTTTTTGTTCAGGACTAATAAAGCCTTTAATACGAGCAATCATACCTAATAGAATCATAAAAAATACAGGGAATAATGTTGATAATGCGTTCATAAAAATCCTCCTTTTTATTTCAATTGTATTGTATAGTTCTTTATTTATAATTACAAATACTTATATATTATATATATTTATTACTTTTATTTATAAATAATGCTATACTTTTGTTGAGGTGATTTTATGGAAATACGTGTCTTAAAATACTTTATCACTGTTGCCCAAGAACAAAGTTTCTCTAAAGCAGCCAAAGTATTGAATATTTCTCAACCAGCCCTTTCTAAACAAATAAAAGATTTAGAAGAAGAATATCAGATAACATTATTTAATCGTACAACCCGATCTTTATCTTTAACAGAAGAAGGCAGATTATTTAAGGAACAAGCAAATCAAATTATTAGTTTAGTAGATCGTACAGATTCTTATTTAAAGAATATTAATAAATATATTAGTGGTGATATTTATCTTGGTTGTAGCGAAAGTGAAGCAAATCGTATTGTGATGAAAGCTATTGGTAAAACTCAACAACACCATCCTGATATTAGGTTTCATATTTATAGTGGAAATGCTCAATATGTTGAAGAAAAGCTTGATCAAGGTATTTTTGATTTAGGAATTGTCACTGATCCTGCCGATTTATCAAAGTATGATTATCTTAAATTACCGACTCTTGATACATGGGGGATTTTAATGAAAAAAGACAGTGAGCTTGCACATTTTGAAACTATTTCTCCAAAAGACTTATTAGATAAACCAATGATTATTTCTAATCAAGAAATGGTTAAAAATGGTATCGGTGGTTGGCTTGGTGGTAATCAAAGAGCTTTAAATGTCGTAGCAACTTATAATTTATTTTATAACGCTAAACTTATGTGTGAAGAAAATGTTGGTTATGTTTTAACATTAAAGCATCTTTATAATGAATCAAATGATAGTCCTATTTGTTTTAAACCTTTAAATCCTCCTCTTACTTTAAGGAGTCATCTTGTTTGGAAAAAATATAAAGTTTTTCCTAAAGCTATTGAAGTCTTTTTAGAAATACTCAATGAAGAAATTAAAAAAAGCAGTTGATGAAATGACTTCATTTCATCACTGCTTTTTAGTTATTTATTGTTCCTTTAAGCCAATCTACAAACTCATCCATGCCTTCACCACTTTTAGCGCTGACACAAATAATCTTTGCGTTTGAATTTAAGTTTTTGATATTTTCTTTTGCTTTTTCAATATCAAAATCAAAATAATCTAATGTATCTATTTTAGAAATCAAAACAAGATCACAAACACTAAACATTAAAGGATACTTTAATGGTTTATCGTCTCCTTCAGGAACCGATAAAATCATAAGATTTTTATGGGCCCCCGTATCAAATTCTGCCGGACATACAAGATTTCCTATATTTTCTAGAAAAAGAAGATCAAAATCATCGACCCCAAATTCATCAATTGCTTTTGTTGTCATTTCTGCATCAATATGACATAAACCTCCATTATGAATTTGAATAGAAGGGACTCCTGTTTTATCCGCTACTTTTTGTGCATCAAGAGAAGTTTCAATATCAACATCCATAACACCTATTTTATATTGGTCTTTAATTCTATTGATGACATCTGAAAGAAGGGTTGTTTTTCCAGAACCTGGTGAAGACATCACATTAAGCATGGTTACTTTTTTCTTTGACATTCTTTCTCGAAGTTCATCAGCTGCTAGATTGTTAGCGTTAAAGACATTTTCATGGACTTCTATAACTCTTACTTTGGTCATCTATTTTTCCTCCCATTCTCTCATTTTTTCTTTTAAATAATTGATCCAAGATTCAAATCCTTCATCTTTTTTAGCGGAAATATAAAAGATTTGTGCTTTTGGATTTAAAGTATGAATTCTTTTTTCAACCAACTCTTTATCAAAATCAAAGACTGCTAAAGCATCTACTTTATTAATTAAAACAACATCTGATACGGTATAAACAAGAGGATATTTTGCAGGTTTATCATCCCCTTCAGGAACTGATAAAATCGTTATATTGATTCCTGCACCGGTATCAAATTCTGCTGGACATACAAGATTTCCCACATTTTCAATAAAGATAAGATCAACATCTTCTACTCCCATCTCATTTAAACCTTGTTGTGTCATTGCTGCATCCATATGACACATTCCACCCGTATGAAGTTGAATGGCTTTAGCGCCCCCTTCTTCAATGGTTTGTGCATCAACACTGGCATCAATGTCACATTCCATAACACCTACACGACAAGTATCTTTTAATCTTTCAATGGTACGAAGAAGGGTTGTGGTTTTTCCTGATCCTGGTGAAGACATCACATTGATCATTAATTTTCCTTGTTTTTTAAATTCATCACGTATTTTATCTGCAGTGATTTCATTTTCTTTAAAGACATTTTGTTTAAGTTCCACTATCTTCATAAATACCAATCTCCTTAATATTAAACTCATTTCCTTTGAGTAAATAAGTATGTTTACTATGACAATATGGACATGTCTTGCCATAATCTATTGTTCTATATTGTCCATGACAATCTTCACAATAAGTAATCGCTTCTAATGTTTCAATATAGATTTTAGCATGTTCTGTCACAGCTTCTTTTTTTCTTGCCCAGTTCCAACAATCTACTAATTGATCATGAATGACACCAGAAACTTCTCCAATTTCTAGTGTCACATAATCTATTTTTTTAACATTGTTTTCTTCAGCAACTTTTTTTACATCTCTTACAACATAAAATGTTACACCTAATTCATGCATTTTAATGTTCTACCTTTTTCTTTAAAATAATATTCTTTACACGTTTTAATTGATAAGGAATAATTGCTTTAAACTTATCTTCAGCTACTGTCATTGTTGAACATTCTGGATGATCTCGATGTAATTTAATGGCATCAAAATCACATTTTGTTGTACAAATACCACAACCAATACATTTATTAGCATCAACAATTGTTGCACCACAACCTAAACATCTTGATGTTTCTTTTTTGATTTGTTCTTCTGTAAGTGCTAAAACATTATCTTTAAACTTATCAGTTACTTTTGAATTAATACCTTCTACTTGTTTAGGTCCTCGATCATAACTTTCCACTAAAATATCATCTGTATCAAGTGGTTTAAATTCCCAACGATTACGTCCTGTTTCCATATGTCCATGATGAACATAACGATGTAATGATTCAGCAGCAATCTTTCCTTGAGCAATGGCATCAATAGCAAATTTAGGTCCTGTATAAACATCTCCACCTGCAAAGATATCTTCAACACTTGATTGGAAAGTGACTTTATTTAATTCAATGGCTGGTCCATTAAACTTCACATCTTCACCTTTTAATAAATCTCCCCAAACACTACGTTGACCGATGGCAAAAATCACACGTTCACAATTAACTGTAACTGTTGTATTTTCATCATAAACTGGCGCAAATTTACCTTCATCATTAAATACGGAAACACATTTTTTGAAAACAATAGCACTTACTTTACCATTTGTTTCAATTATTTCTTGAGGTCCCCATCCACAATGAATAGTTACACCATCTTCTCTTGCTTCTGTAATTTCTTCATTAGAAGCTGGCATATCTACTTCTTGTTCTAGACAAAATTGATGTACTTGACTTGCTTTATTTCTTGATGAAACACGAGAAGCATCGATAGCTACATTTCCACCACCAACGACAACGACTTTACCATCAAATGGTGTATCTCCACAGTTAGATTCATGTAAATAATCAATTGCTGTCATTACACCTTGTGAATTTATATTTTTAATATCAGGTAAGCTACCTGCACTGCAACCAATTGCAATATAGAAAGCTTGATACCCTTGTTCTCTTAATTGTTGAATTGTTACATCTTTTCCTACTTCAATTCCTGTTTTGATTTCTACACCCATTTCTTTTGCGACATCTATTTCAGCATCTAGAACATCTTTTTCTAATTTATAAGATGGAATACCATAACGTAACATTCCTCCTGGATGTTCGTTCTTTTCAAAAACAGTAGGACGATATCCTGTTTGTGCAAGATAGAAAGCTGCTGTTAAACCAGCAGGTCCACCACCAATAATCGCAATCTTTTCATCAAAATGATCCATATGAATACTTGCTGGAATAACAACCGGTGGAATATATCTTGTATCAGCATTTAAATCTTGTTTGGCAATAAATCTTTTAATGGCATCGATTGATAAAGCTTCATCAATTTTACCACGTGTACAAGCATCTTCACATCTTCTATTACATACCGCTCCACATACTGCTGGGAATGGATTTTGTTTTTTAATTAAAGCCAAAGCATCTTTGTATCTTCCTTGAGAGGCCATTTTAATATATCCTTGAACTGCAATGTGTGCAGGACAAGCACTTTTACAAGGAGCAGTTCCTGTTTCATGGGTATTAATTCTATTATTATCACGATAATTAAAATCGTATTTTTCTGGTCCCCATTTAACAGCATCAGGTAATTCTTGTTTTGGATATTGGACCTCTGTACCATCTTTCTTACATAATTTTTGTCCTAAACGTACAGCTCCTGCTGGACAATATTCCACACATCTTCCACAAGCCACACATTTATCTTTTTCTACATGAGCAACATAAGCAGAACGTGACATATTTGGAGTATTAAATAATTGTGATGTTCTTAAGGCATTACAAATTTCCACATTACAGTTACAAATACCAAAAATCTTATTTTCTCCATCAATATTTGTAATTTGATGAACAAAACCATTATCTTCAGCACGTTTTAAAATAGCTAATGCTTCTTCTTTAGTAATATCGTGTCCTTTACCTGTTTCTCTACAATAATCCGCAAAGTCACCAACACCAATACACCAACCAAAATCATCATCAGCACATCCATCATCAATGGCTTTTCTTGAAGCTCGACAAGAGCATCTTCCTACACCAATTTTACCTTCATATTTTTCTAACCAGTAAGAAAGCTTTTCAATATCAATAGCTTCATTTTCCATTGAAATAGCTTTTTCTACAGGAATAACATGCATTCCTACTCCTGCCCCTCCAGGTGGAACCATTTGTGTAATACCGGCAAGAGGGATATAAGTCATACGTTCAAAAAATGCTGCGACATCAGGATGATCTTCTAGACGAGGATTTGAACGATCTGGTAATTCTTCCATATTAAATAATTCAGCACTTCCAGGTACAAACATTGGTAGAATATATCTTCTTTCACTTTGTGGTGCTGTGCGTCCATGATGGTCATAATGATAACCATAATCATATTCTAACAATCCTAAATAACTCATTTCATCTAAAGTTTTTTGGAAATGTTCTTCTTGATCTTTTAAAACCTTACATAAATCACACATTTCTTTAAATGTATAAGGAGTACGCTTTTTCATTGCTAAAGCGATATCTGCCATTTCATCACTAACGATTTCAGCCAATCCCCAATATTCAGGATCTTCAACTTTGACACCACCGAAAATATGTCCGGCAACATCTGTAATCTTTCTTCCTAATTTAACGATTTTCTCTCTTGGAGGGTTATCATGCTTATGGTTAGCATTCCACCCCTCATATTTTTTCATACTCATTTATATTTCCTTCTCCTTCTACTCTTTTTAGCCAAAAGTACATTATAGATTAATTATACATTAATAAATTTATTAATGTATTGTTTAGAAAACATTTGTTGAAAAAATGATTATTTTTTCACATAAATTTAGACATTTTGTTTCTTTTGCTTAAAAATAAAAGGAGACTTTTCATCTCCTAGCTATTATCTTTTCTTGCTTTTCTATCAGCAATAATATCAGAAATATCAAATGGTACTTCATCATCTTCTTGTTCATAAACATTTAAAAATGGAACATCTTCTACACTTCTAAGTGGAAACTCTGATTTTGCAGTCACATCTTTTAAATCACATTCAATAACCCCAATATATATACCTGGAATAACTTTTCTTTCACTCAATGGTTTAATAGCACGATCATTACATATATAAAGCAAATTATAACCTTTTTCCCATGTTTCCGGATCATCTTTATAATCTAACATCTTCATTTTCCCTTTAGCAATCACACTACGATAATCATGATAATGTCCTTTATATTTCTTATCAGGAAAATCATTAAAGATACTAAATTCAATACATACTCTTGGATCTTTCTTTAATAATTCAACTTTCTTTCCTACTTTCATAAAATGTGTATACACATTTAAATGCGTATCTGTCATTTCAAACCCAAAACTCATTGGTACAACATAAGGAAAACCATCTTCATCATTCATTCCCACATTAATAATATTCATTTCTTGAAGCATAGCTTCTATTAGTTTATAATCGACTACTTCTCTTTCAAATCGTCTCATTTCACTCACCTCAATTACACTATACTTTGTTTTGTTTTATTTTCAAATGACTTTCAATAAATGAAAAATATCTTATAATATTTTTGAGGTGTCATATGAATACATTAAAAATACAAATCAAACCCTATTATCAAAATAATCCATTTCATTTGAAAGATGATCAAATACATTGTTTATCTACTAATAAAGATGAAGAAGAAATCCAATTACTTCTTAAACAAATGAATCTTTCTAACTATACTGTATTTCTTCAATTAGATATGGAAAATTATACTTACGGTTATCTACATACATCATCTAATAAATAATACGATTTATTTTATTATAATGACTTTGATGATTATGAAGACGAAATTGAATTTGGTAGTAACACTTGGATTAAAATGATGACAAAATAACGTAAGATATCGTTTTGACACTCTTTCGGTGGTCATCTCGGTGGTCATCTCGGTGGTCATCTCGGTGGTCATCTCGGTGGTCATCTCGGTGG
>NZ_JBKYAR010000040.1:13861-19288 GCF_047023275.1 Faecalibacillus sp.
TCATCTCGGCATATTATAAAAAATAATTTTATAATATGCCTTTGCATTCTGCCATCATATATTTTATTAATTCTAAATTAAAAACCCCTTGGTTGAGAATTCAACCTTGGGGTATGCTTATATATTAATCTACATCATACGCTACTAAATCATCAAAAGTTTGTCTACGAATAACTTCTTTAGAATGACCTTGGTATGTAAAGACAACAGCAGGTTTTGGTAATTGGTTGTAGTTAGAAGACATTGAATAATGATAAGCTCCTGTAGAGAACATTGCAAGAATATCTCCTGGTTGAGGATCTTGTAACATAATATCTTTAATCAAAATATCTCCAGATTCACAGTTTTTACCAGCAACTGTTACTAAATGATCTGCTTCTTGTCCTGCTTTGTTTGCGATAACAGCATCATATTTAGCGTTGTATAATGATGAACGAATGTTATCTGTCATTCCACCATCGACACTAATATAATCTCTAATATCTCTAATATATTTATAAGAACCAACTGTATATAAAGTAATACCGGCATTACCTACACAATAACGTCCTGGTTCTACTAAAACCATTGGTCGTTTCATATCTCTTTTATCGAAACCTTTATAGATGATATCCATGATTGTAGAAACAACATCATCGAATTCTAGCGGATGATCACTTGCTGTATATTGAATACCAAAACCACCACCAGCATTTAATTTATTAATAACAATTCCAAAGATATCATAAATTTCATAAGCGATATCTACGAATTTATTCATCGCAAGTACATAAGCTTGAATTTCTTCAATTTGACTTCCTACGTGACAATGAATTCCATCGAAATTGATATGTGGTGCATCAATAACTTTTTTAATTGCTTTTAAATATGTATTATCATGACTTGAAAAACCAAATTTTGTATCTTTAGCTCCTACACGAATATAATCATGTCCACCAGCATAAACACCTGGTGTGATTCTGACCAAACCATTGACCATAACATTTAATTTTGAAGCAATTTCTTCAACAAGTTCAATTTCATAGAAATTATCAATAACGAAGTTTTCAACACCGTTTTCTAATGCATATTGAATTTCTGAAGGTAATTTGTTATTTCCATGGAAATAAATCTTTTTAGGATCAAATCCTGCTTTTAAAGCAACAGAGATTTCTCCTGCACTGACGCAGTCGATTCCAACTCCATATTCCATAGCTAATTTATAGATTGCTTTACATGAAAATGATTTTGAAGCAAATAGTGGTAATGTATTTTCATATTTATCAATCATTTTTGTTTTTAATGTATTAAATTGTTTTCTAATATGTCCTTCTGACATAACATAGAGTGGTGTTCCATATTGTTTTACTAAATCAGTTGCTTTCACATCATCTATGTATAAATCGTTTCCCTTAATTTGTGCAAATTCAGTTTGTAAAACCATTTCTTATCTCCCTAATAAAGTGTTTTTAATGTAAATAAACCAGTTTCTTTATCTTGCAAAGCTTTTGCTGCAGCTAAAGCACCTTGAACAAAGACATCTTTAGATAAAGCTGTATGTTTAATTTCAATAATTTCATCTAACCCAGCAAACATAATTTCATGTTCACCAAAAATTGTTCCACCACGAAGTGCTTGAATCCCAATTTCTTCTTTTTTTCTTTTTTCATGAAGTGAACTACGATCATAAACAGGTGTTGTTTCTTTGATTTCATCTTCCATCACTTCATATAAAAGTTTTGCTGTACCTGATGGTGCATCAATTTTTTGATTATGATGTTTTTCTAAGATTTCAATATCATAACCATTATCATAGAATTCTTTAGCAACTTGTCTTAAGATTTTAGTCACCATTTGAATTCCAAAGCTTGTATTATAAGATTGGAAGATAGCTATTTCTTTAGAAGCTTCTTCAATCTTATCTAATTGTTCCTTAGAAAAACCAGTTGTTGCGAAAACAACTTTTGTTTTATTCTTTTTAGCATAAGCTAAAATATCATCAAGATTGTTTGGATGTGAAAAATCAATAATCACATCCGCACGATCTTGAACTTCTGTTAAATTACTATACATTGCTTCTGGTGCTTTTTCATCAAATTCATAAGAAACAACACCAATTAAATCAAAACCTTCTTTTTCTCTTAATTGATGAGCAACTTTTTTACCCATCAAACCATATCCATATAATAATACTTTCATCTTAATACCCCAATTTTTCAAATTCATCCATTGCATCAAATAATGCTTTTTTATTTTCATCAGTTGTTGTAATTAATGGTAATCTTAAATGTTCTCCACAAACACCCATTTTAGCAAGAGCTGCTTTAGGCATAATTGGATTTACATCAATAAATAATAAACGTGAAATAGGATCTAAAGCATAAGCTAATGGTTGAGCTTCTTTAAGATTTCCTTTTAAGATAAGTTGTGTTAATTTTTCTACTGCTTCTGGATATAAGTTAGAAGTTACAGAAATAACTCCTTTTCCTCCAGCTGCCATAAATGGAAGAATATTATCATCACATCCTGAATATAAATCAAAATCTAAATCAGCTGTTTTCGCTAATACTTCCATAGCATAAGCAATGTTATCTGTAGCATCTTTCATTGCTTGAATATTTTTATGTTTAGCAAGTTCTACAACAGTATCAACCGAAATATTTAATCCAGTTCTTCCTGGTACATTATATAAAATCATTGGAATATCAACTGCATCAGCAATTGTTGTATAATGTTGAATTAAACCTCTTTGACTTGTTTTATTGTAGTAAGGTGTTACGACAAGAATCGCATCTGCTCCTTTTTCTTTAGCGTAACGTGCTTTCTTTAAAGCTGTTTGTGTATCATTTGAACCAGCTCCACAAATAACTTTAACACCAGTTCCTTTCGCAAGTTCTAGTGTCATATCTAATAATTTAAATTCATCTTCAATCGTAATAGTAGCTGTTTCACCTGTTGTTCCATTAACAAGTAATGCTTGTACACCACCATCGATCATTCTTTGAACTTGTTTTTTAAATCCTTCAAAATCAATGTCTCCATTATCAAACATTGGTAATACAAGTGCTACTGCACTTCCTTCAAAAATTGTCATATTTATTTATCCTCCTCGATATGAAATCTTTCTTTTAATAATTGAATTGCTTGATCTAAATTTTCTTTATCAATAACTAAAGAAATAGTTCTTTTACTTGTTGTAATTTGATAAAAATGAATATTAGCTTGTCCTAAGACATCAAATACTTCAGCTGCTAAACCTGGTGTTGTTTCCACCAATTTTCCCCCAACAGCAACTTTAGCGTATTTTCTAATTTGATAAATTTGAATTTGTTTAAATTCATCTTTTAATTTCATGATTGCTTGATTAAGTTTTAATTGGAATACTTGATCTAAAGTAATTTCAATTTGTACAAAATCATCAACAGTAACTTGTGAAATCATATCTACATTAATTTCTTCATCTTTTAATATAGAAAAGATTTTCGCAATCATTTTAGGATGTTTTGGTACATTTAATAACTTAAGTTGAATGATTTCTCTTTCACAACTTATGGCTTCAATAATATCGTTCATAATTTCCTCCCTATATTTTATTCATCCTCTTATAAAAAGTGACAAATAAAAAATTGCAATGAGTATCATTGCAACAAAAAAATTCGTTATCAATGATAGCTCCCCATTACCTTTAGATAATGACAGTTGAATAGGTCTTCCCTAGACACCCAAGATTATACCTCATGCAATAGATACAATCTTTCGGCAAGTGCTCCTCCTTCATTACCTTGTTGCATCAAATAATAATAATCTCATAACATCTTGCGCCTCTATCTTTATTTGAATAGATTTTATCACATCTTTAAATAGTATACAATAATAAGCCTTATTATTTTTCATTTAGAAATAATTTTGATATGATGAACATAAGGAGGGATATCTATGTTATTTATTTGTTATCCAAAATGTTCTACATGTAAAAAAGCTAAAAAGTTCTTAACTGATCATCAAATAGAATTTGATGAAAGACATATTGTCGAAGAAAAACTAAGTAAAGATGAATTAAAAGCACTTTATTTAAAAAGTGGTTTACCACTTAAAAGATTCTTTAATACATCAGGTAATCTTTATAAAGAAAAACATTTAAAAGATGTTTTACCTACTTTAAGTGAAGATGAACAATTAGAACTACTTTCTACAAATGGAATGCTTGTAAAAAGACCTATATTAGAAACAGAAGATAAAGTTCTTGTTGGTTTTAAAGAAGATCAATATAAGGAACTTCTCTAATGCCTGCTGGATATACGCATTATTGTTTTGGTAAAGATGTTTATAAACATCTAGATGATCAAAATATTAAAGATTTATTACTTAGAAATGAAAATTGTTTTTTAATTGGTCTTCATGGTCCAGATATTTTCTTTTATGAAAGATGGAATAAAATAGCAAGAAAGATGCATCAAGAAAAAGCCAATGTTTTCTTTGAAAAGGCACAAGATATTATTCAAAGTGAAGCACAACTTGCTTATATTCTTGGTTTTATTTGTCATTATTTATTAGATAGTCAAATGCATCCTTATATTAAAAAGATGATTAAAAACACAAATATGGATCATTTTGAAATAGAATCCGATTATGACCGTCTTCTTTTAAAAAGAAACCATCAAGATCCATTACATAAAGAAATCTATGAACATATTCGCTTTAAAGAAAAAGAAATATGTACTATTCAATCCTTTTTTCCTGAACTATCTTATTTAGATATTGAAAAAGCTCTTAAAGGATTAAAAAGAATTGATCATTTATTAAAAGCACCTAGCTTTTTAAAAAGAGGACTTATTTATGGATGTTTCCATCTCACATTCAATTTTCATAAACTTCAAGGTTTGATTATTAATTACCATCATAATAAAGAAATGGAAAAATATAATGATATTCTTGATAAAATTTACCAACAAGCATTAAAAGAATCTCTTATTTATCTTCCTTTATTTATTCAAAACTATAAAAAACACGCTCCTTTACCAGAGCGTTACTACCATAACTACAAATAGTGCATCAAACGATGCACTATTTTTTATAAATCAAAACCATCTTTGAAAGCTTTACCAACATTTTCTCCTAAAACACGATACGTATTATTGACCATATCAAAAGCAATAATTTCCATTTTATCTACATCTATCTTACCATTTTCATCTAAATAATCTTCATCAATAGAAACATTCACAACATTTCCAATTAAGTTTCCATCTTCAAAAGATTCAACAGTACATTCTAAAGTAAGTGGATATTCTTCAATAATTGGTGCATCTACATGTTTTGAAGGTGTTACATGCACACCGCTTTTTTCAATCTTATCTTCTTTATTTCCAGAAACAACACCAAAATAATCAGAAACCCGTCTTTAGAAGTTATCACTATATTTTTTAGAACTACATTTAAACCATTTCT
>NZ_JBKYAR010000041.1:0-19148 GCF_047023275.1 Faecalibacillus sp.
TAGCTCGTTGCCAGTTCTTTTTTTTTGCGTTTTTTATTAATAATAAGTTCAAATTCAAGGTATATCATGTATATGAACACTTTTTTCTTTTTTATGAATATCGGTTTAAGTATGGGATTATGTAGTCTCACAAATGAAATTATGTTATAATAGGTTGGGTGATGTTTTTATGAAAATTAAATTATATTTTGGTATGGAAAATGCAATTAAAAAGTCAGGAATAGGGCGAGCATTTTTTCATCAAAAGAAGGCTTTAACATTAAATAATATTGAATTCACAACAGATAAAAATGATTTGGATTATGATATTTTACATATTAATACAATTTATCCAGATAGTATTCCAATGATTAAACAAGCAAGGGAAAATAATAAAAAAATTATTTATCATGCACATAGTACAGAAGAAGATTTTAAAAATTCATTTATGTTTTCAAATACTTTTGCTGGACTTTATAAAAAATGGTTAGTTTATCTTTATAATACAGCAGATGTAATTGTGACACCTACTCCATATTCTAAAAGTTTATTAGAATCATATAATTTAGATAAAGATATATATGCTATTTCAAATGGAGTTGATTTAGAACAATTTAATCCAACAGAGGAACAAATTGATGAATTTAATAAAAGGTTTAATATTGCTTCAGATGATAAGATTGTTATTTCTGTTGGATGGCTTTTTGAAAGAAAAGGATTTGATACTTTTGTTGAAGTTGCAAGAGAAATGCCACATGTTAAGTTTTTATGGTTTGGGGATGTAAAATTATCTAATCCAACTGCTAAAATTAAAAAATTATTAAAAGAGTTACCAGATAATGTTATTTTACCGGGCTATGTTAGTGGTGATATTATTAAAGGTGCATATGGTAGAGCAAATGTTTTCTTTTTTCCTTCTCGTGAAGAAACTGAAGGAATTGTTGTCTTAGAAGCATTGGCTTGTAAAACACAAATATTATTAAGAGATATACCTGCTTTTGATCCATGGATGATAGATCAGGTTAATTGTTACAAGGGAAAAACAAATGAAGATTTTATTGATTACATTAATAAAATTCTTAATAATGAAGTGCCTTCAACAGTTGAAGAAGGATATAATGTTGCTAAAGAAAGAGATTTATTGTTGATTGGAAAACAATTAAAAGAGGTATATGAAAAAGTACAATCTCTTTAGAGGATAATATTATGGACAAAAAAAATATAAAAAAATACATACTTAATGTTGCAGTTATTCTTTTAGTAGGTGGTTTTTCTATTTATTTTTCAATTGGAAATCAGTTAGAAGGAACCATAGAATCTTTAAAGAATTGTCATTTGGGATGGCTATGTATTGTTGTAATATTAATGTGTATTTTCTATTTGATCAATGCAATGAATTTAACACTTTTTGCTAAAGTATATAAAAAGGACTACACTTTAAAACAAGGAATTGTAAATGCTATGGCGGGGATATTTTTTAATGGAATTACTCCTATGGCATCAGGTGGTCAATTTTATCAAGTATATGCTTTTAATAAACAAGGGATAAAGGCGACTTACTCTTCAAGTATTTTGTTAATGATTTTTATTGTTTATCAAAGTGTACTTGTTATTTATACTTCAATCATTATGCTTTTAAAGTTTGCATATTTTAGTAAATTATACTCTAGTTTTTTTTCGTTAGCGGTAGTTGGTTTTATTATTAATTTAGTTGTTATATCAACATTATTTTTAGGTGCAAAATCTGAAAAATTACAAAATTTTTTAAGTAATAATGTTGTTAAGGTATTAGCTAAATTTCATATAGTAAAAAACTATGAAGAAGTCAGTTCACAAATAGAAAGAAAATTAGAAAATTTCAGAATTGAACTAAATTTATTACAAAAAAATAAACCAATTCTTCTTAAATCAATAGGTTTAAATATTATGAAATTAACAGTTTTATATAGCATACCGTTTTTTTGCTCTTTAGCAATGAATGTACCTCTTTCATGGAAACATTTTTTTGATTTAATAGGAATTACAGCTTTTGTATATTTAATTTCTGACTTTGTTCCTTTACCAGGAGCAAGTGGAGGTAGCGAAGGCTCATTCTTTATTTTACTTCGTTATTTTTTAAAAAGTGCTACTTCAGCTACATTACTTGTCTGGAGATTTGTAACTTATTATGCGGGATTAATTGTTGGTGGTCTTACAATGTCGTTTAGTAGAGAACTTAATTTTGCAATAAAAAATGACAAAAAAGAAGTTACAGATAATAATCAAACAATTGTAATAGAAGAAATAGAAGAAATTGAGTTTGATGATTTTAAAAAATAGGAGGATTTTATGAAAATAGCACTTTTTTCAGATACATATATCCCAGATATTAATGGTGTTGCAACATCAACGAATATTTTAAGAAATGAGCTTGTTAATTTAGGACATGATGTTTTAGTTGTAACAAGTGAACTTCCAAGTGATACGACATATGATGCAAGTCAAGATGAACAAGTTTTAAGAGTTCCTGGATTAGAAATTCAGGCTCTTTATGGTTATAGAGCATGTAATATTTTTTCTTTTAAAGGCATGAAAGAAATTAAAAGATTTAATCCTGAAGTAATACATGTACAAACTGAATTTGGAATTGGTATTTTTGGTAGAATCGCGGGAGAGTATTTGGATATACCGGTTGTTTATACGTATCATACAATGTGGACGGATTATTCTCATTATGTCAATCCTATCAATTCTGAAACCGTAGATGCGGTTGTAAAGAAAGTAATTACAAAAATTAGTAAGTTTTATGGTAATAGTTGTCAAGGGTTAATTGTTCCATCAAATAAAACAAAGGAAGCATTGTTACATTATGGCTTAAAACAAAAAAATGTCTATACGATTCCTACTGGATTAGAGTTAGAACGTTTTTCTATTAGAAATAAAGACGATGTTTTATGTCAGGAGTTAATAAAGAAATATCATTTAGAAGGACATTTTGTTTTGACTTTTTTAGGAAGAATTGCTCCTGAAAAAAGCATTACAGTAATTATAGATGCATTAAAAGAAGTTGTTAAAATAAATGATAATATACGTTTTTTAATTGTTGGTGGTGGGCCACAATTAGATGAACTTAAAGAATATGTAAAAAATGATCATATAGAACCTTATGTTATTTTTACTGGTCCACAAAGCGGAAAAATGGTACCAGCACATTATCATATTTCTAATATGTTTATTTCAGCATCTTTATCTGAAACACAAGGTTTAACTTATATTGAAGCAATGGCTTCAAATATACCTGTTATTGCACGCTACGATGATCAATTAGTAGATGTTATTAATGATGGTGAAAATGGTTTCTTTTTTAAAGATGAAAGTGAGTTACCTCAATTGATTTTAAAAGCTATGTCTATGGATTTAAATTTTTTAAAGCAAAATGCCTTAAAAAAAGCAAGTGAATATAGTGGAGAAACATTTGCAAAAAATGTATTGGAAGTATATAAAAAAGCAATTCTTACTAAAGAATATATTTATAAAGTTGTATCAATATTTCCTGTAAAAAATAATAAGAATGAAGTTTCATTTAGTTATGATGAAAATGATAGTGCTGTTACATTAGAACTTTCTGATAAAATAATAGATCAATACGACTTACATCGAGGAAAGATTGTTGACCGAGAACAATTTAATACTCTTAAGGATCTTGAACAGATTAGTAGAGCTTATAATAAAGCACTTAAGTATCTCTCAATTAAAGATTATACAGAATATCAAATGAGAAAAAAATTAATGGATTCTGGAGATTATGATGATGCTCAACTTGATGCAACAATTCAGTTATTGTCAGAAAAAAATTTAATTAATGATAAAATGTATGCTATGAATTATTTTAAACGTTGTACACGTTTAGGAATAGGTCACAATAAAGCAATATATAATTTAAGAAATTATGGTATTGAAACAGAGATTATTGATATGTGCTTAGAAGAACTAGACGACGATGAAGAATATCAAGCTGCTTTGTTACTCATTAATAATTATTATCAAAGAAACAGTACAATTTCATATCGTAATATTCAAAGAAAAATTAAAGAAAAATTATTTTTAAAGGGCTTTACAAATGATATTATTGATAAAGCAATGGCTGAATATGATTTTGAATATGACTTAGATAAAGAAAAAGCAGCCTTGGAAAAAGATTATTTTAAAGCACATCATCGATATGAAAAAAAATTAAAGGGAAAAGATTTAAAAAATAAAATAATTGATACATTGTTAAAAAAAGGATATAATTACGAAGATATTAAGAATATCCTAGAAGTTAAGGAGAAAAATGATGAATAAAATTGCAAATTTAAAGCCAGGAGATGATAGTGTATTAATTGAAGCTTTGATTAATCATGTTGTTTCTGGAAAGACAAATGGAGCTCATCGATCAACATATTTATCGATGACATTACAAGATGAGACAGGATCTATTGATGCTAAATTATGGAATGCAAGTGATGAACAAGTACAAACATTGGTAAAAGGAACAGTTGTTCAAATTAAAGGTGATGTTATTAAATATAATGAAGATAGACAAATGAAGATTGTAAAAATTCATCTAGCATCACAAGATGACAAAGAACGTATTAAATTTTTAAAGCAAGCACCATTAGATAGTCAATTTATGATCAATGAAATAAAAAAGTTTATTGATCAAATTGATAATTTAAAATTGCATCAATTAGTAAAAACATTATTTGAAGAAAACATTGAAAAATTATCTTATTATCCTGCAGCTAGTAAGAATCATCATGAATACGTGTCTGGATTAGCGTATCACACATATGGTATGTTAAAAGTGGCAGAATCATTTTGTACATTATATCCAACACTCAATAAGGATTTATTATATTCAGGAATTACGTTGCATGATTTAGGAAAAACAATAGAATTGAGTGGACCAGTTGTTCCTGAGTATACTTTAGAAGGTAAATTATTAGGGCATATATCTATTTCAAATGCAATGATTAAAGAAACTGCTGATAAACTTCACATTGAAGGAGAAGAAGTAACTTTATTACAACATATGATTTTGGCTCATCATGGGAAAAATGAATACGGTTCCCCAGTTCTTCCACAAATCAAAGAGGCAGAAATTTTATATTTAATTGATAACATTGATGCACGTATGGCAATGATGGATAAAGCTTTAGAACCAGTTGAATATGGTAAATTTACAAAACGTGTATTTTCATTAGAAAATAGAGCATTGTATAAACCTAAAATGTATGAAAAGTAGCATTTGCTACTTTTTGTGTTTTTCAAATTTTGAAAAAAGAAATTTGTATTTTTATAGAAAAATTTTAAAAAAAGAATATAATTATGTCAGTAATTTATTATTAAGAAGTGAGGTAGTAATATGTATAAGATTTTATTATGTTGTGTATCAGGGGTTACAACAAACAAATTGGTAAAAGCAGTAAAAGAATCTGCAAAACAAAAAAATATTAAAGTAATGTGTTGGGCAGTTGGATCTAAATCTGTTGGATTATCATGGGCAGATGCTGACTGTGTTTTATTAGCACCACAATCTGCATCAGAATTATCTAAACTTGAAGAAATGATTCATGGAGTTATTCCATGTGCATTAATTAATGATGATGATTTTGCAAGTATGAATGGTGAAGCTGTGTTAAATCAAGCATTAGAGCTCATAAAAAAATAAACATCCAATGAGATGTTTTTTTTTGCTATAATAAAAGTTAGGAGGATATAATAATGGCTGAAATCATGATAAAAGCTGCAGGTTTTGTTTTTGTAATTATTATTGCTTTTGTTTTAAAACAAATACATGTTTTAGAAAAAAGAGATGGGTTAACAATTGCAACCATCATTATGAATGTAACATTACCATGTGCTTTACTTACAAATGCAAGTGGTATTACGATTGATCAATCAATGATTATTTTATTGCTGATTGGTTTAACGTCCAATATCATTATGCTTTTAATTTCTTTTATACTTTCAAGAAAAGAGGAAAATGTTTTAAAAGGATATTATATGATCAATTGTTCTGGCTATAATATTGGGAACTTTGTTATGCCATTTGTTCAAAGCTTTTTTCCAGGAATGGGAGTTGCATACTTATGTATGTTTGATGTTGGTAATTCAATTATGTGTTTAGGAGGAAGTTATGCTTTTGCAGGAAGTGTAGCTAGTAGTAATCAAAAATTGACTCCTAAAACAGTAATAAAAAAATTATTTTCATCAATTCCTTTTGATGTATATCTTTTGATTTTTGTTTTAGCACTTTTTAAAATTTCAATTCCTCAGCCAATTTTGTCAGTGGCTTCTTTTATAGGTGCAGGCAATGGATTCTTAGCCATGTTTATGATAGGACTGCTATTAGAAGTTAAAATTAATCCTTCAGAGATGAAAATTGTTTTAAAAACACTTTTTATTCGTGTATTTTTTGGTGCTATCTTAATGTGTATAGTTTATTTTATTATTCCAATTCCAATGCTTGCTAAAAAAATTGTTGTTTTAGCAATGGCTGCACCTATTACAACTGTTTCAGCTGTTTTTTCAAAAAATATTGGTTATCATCGTGATGCACCAGCAATTTCAAGCTCACTTTCAATTATTATCAGTATTGCTGTTTTAGTTATTTTAATTATCATGTTTGCGTAGGTGAGTATATGGAATATGATTTAAAAATTTTAAAAATAAATAAAAATAAAATCGAACAATTAAATGAAATGGCTATTTATACAGTAAAAGATTTAGTACAACACTATCCTTATCGTTTTGAAGAAATGTTAGAAACACCATTACACGATGAAACTAAAGTTATTATTGAAGCACAATTAATTGATGAACCTAAAGTCTTTTATAAAGGAAGATTTTCAAGACTTACTTTTCATGTTAATTATCATGAAGAACAATTAACAATTACAATTTTTAATCGCCATTTTTTGAAAAAAAACATGCAGGTAGGAATGATGCTTACCATTATTGGTAAATACAGTGCTTCTAAAAAAGCAATTACAGCCAGTGATTTAAAACTTAAAAGTTTAAAAGATATTTCTGGAATAACACCAGTATATTCTTTAAAAGAAGGAATTACTCAAAAAAGTTTTCAAGGTTATGTCAATAAAGCACTCAATTTTTATAAAGGTCATATTGCAAATACTATACCAACTTATTTATGTCAAAAATATCATTTGATAGATAAAGAAGACGCCTTGTTTAAAATACATCAACCTCAAACACGAAGTGATGTAATTAGTGCTCTTAGATATTTAAAATATGAAGAATTTTTTAAATTTCAAATGACCATGCAATATATAAAACAAAATCGTACACAAAATATAGGTATCTCAAAACTAATAGACAAAGAGAAAGTAACACACTTTATTGAAAGGCTTCCTTTTCAATTAACGAATGATCAACAAAAAGTTGTCGATGATATATTAATAGATTTGTCAAGTCAAAAATTAATGTATCGTTTTGTTCAAGGTGATGTTGGTAGTGGAAAGACAGTTGTTGCAGCAATTAGTTTATATGCTAATTATTTAGCAGGTTATCAAGGAGCCATGATGGCACCAACAGAAATATTAGCACTTCAACACTATCAGTCTTTAAAAAAAATGTTTAAAAAATATAAAATAAATATAGCATTACTAACAGGACATCTTTTGCAAAAAGAAAAGAATGAAATTTATCAACAATTAGAAAATGGACAAATTGATATTATTATTGGAACACATGCTTTATTTCAAGAAAAAGTACAATATAATCAATTAGGTTTAGTTATTACTGATGAACAGCATCGTTTTGGTGTTGAACAAAGAAAAGCATTAAAAGACAAAGGAAATAAAGTTGACTTTTTAGTGATGACAGCAACACCAATTCCTAGAACACTTGCTATTTCTTTATATGGAGATATGGATGTTTCAACTATTAAAACTCTTCCTAATGGTAGAAAAAAAGTTATTACGAAATTTGTTAAAGGAACATCGATGAAACCTATATTGAATGATTTGAAAAGTTATCTTTTAAAAGGAGGACAATGCTATGTCGTTTGTCCTCTTGTAAATGAAAGTGAAGCAATTACTGGAAGAAATGCAAACGATATTTCAAAAGCAATGGCTCAATATTTCAAAGGACAATATGAAGTTGGCTTAGTTCATGGACAAATGAGTGATGAAGAAAAAAATAAAATTATGAGCTTATTTAAAGAAAATAAAATACAAATATTAGTTTCAACAACAGTAATCGAAGTAGGAGTTGATGTAAGTAATGCAAATATGATGGTTATTTATAATGCAGAAAGATTTGGTTTATCTCAACTTCATCAGTTAAGAGGAAGAGTAGGAAGATCGAAAGAGCAAGGGTATTGTTATCTATTATCAGAGGCGACACATCCTGAACAAAAAGAAAGATTAAAATTTTTAGAAAATCATCATGATGGTTTTGAAGTTTCTGAATATGATTTAAAAATAAGAGGGCCGGGAGATTTATTAGGACAAAAGCAAAGTGGTTTACCAACTTTTATGATTGGTGATATTTTTAAAGATTATCATATTCTAGAAATTACAAGAAAAGATGCTTTTGAAGCAATGAATCAACATCAAAATGATGAAAAAATTATAAAATTATTATCAGAAATAAAAAACAATTTAATAAAGAATAATGAATATATTGATTAATGTGTTATAATGCTAAAAGAGGTGAGAACATGAAATTAGCGATAGACGCCATGAGTGGTGATTTAGGTAGCTCTATTGTTGTAGAAGCCTGCCAATCATTTTTAAATAAAAATAAAACAGATGAGCTTTATGTTGTAGGAAAAATTGAAGAATTAGAAGCATTGAAAGATCATCCTCAAGTGACTTTAATAGATGCCAGAGAAATCTTTGAAATGACAGAAAATATTTTGGCAATTCGTAGAAAAAAAGAATCTAGTTTAGTAAAAGCAATGATGCTAGCAAGAAATAACGAAGTTGATGCTGTATTATCGTGTGGGAATACGGGTGCTTATTATGCTTGTGCGATGTTATTTTTAAAACGTATAAAAGGAATTGAAAAATCATGTTTAATGGCAACAATTCCTACTTTAAATGATAAAGGCGTTTGCATGTTAGATGTAGGCGCAAATGCTGAAAATACTGTTGATCAGTTAGTTCAGTTTGCAATTATGGGAAATGTTTATGCTAAAAATGTAAGACATATTCAAAAGCCTAAAGTTGCCCTGTTAAATATTGGAAGTGAAGAACATAAAGGGGATGAGATTCACAAAGAAACTTATCAATCTTTAAGTATGCTTGAACAAATTGATTTTGTTGGAAATATTGAAGGAAAAGAAATCTTAAAAGGTGATGTGGATGTTATTGTAACAGATGGTTTTACAGGTAATGTTACATTAAAAACAATTGAAGGTGTTGCATTATCCATGATGTCTGTATTAAAAGAGGGTTTTATGGCATCAACACGTAATAAATTAGGTGCTGTCATTTCTAAACCGGTTTTAAAAGGGTTAAAAACAAAGTTTGATCCTGCAGGTGTAGGTGGTGCCTTAATGATGGGATTTGTAAAACCAGTTGTTAAAGCTCATGGAGCAAGTGATGCTAAAGCCTTTGAAAGTGCAATGAATTTAGCTTTTGAAATGGTTGAAGTAAATGTAGTAGAAAAAATGAAAGTAGGTCTAGATGAAAGTGGAATTAGGTAAGTTTTTAGAAGTAATGGGCATTCCTTATAAAGATATTCATTTATTTAAAGAAGCTTTTACACATCCTTCTTATACAAATGAAAATAAAGGAAAAAATTACGAAAGATTAGAATTTTTAGGAGATTCTGTTTTACAATATTATGTATCAAAATTTATTTATGAAAAATATCCTAATAAACCAGAAGGAGAATTGACGCTTTTGCGTTCTAAATTAGTAAGAGAAGAATCACTTGCTAGATTTTCTCGTGAATTAGGATTAGGTGCACAAATTTTCTTAGGTGCAGGTGAAGAACATAATGGTGGTAGAGACCGTAATAGTGTTTTAGCTGATATTTTTGAAGCTTTTATAGGAGCTATTAGTGAAGATTGCGGTATTGAATATGTGTTAAAAATATTAGATATGACAATCTATAAACACGTTGAAGATGTTAATTATGATGATATTACTGATTTTAAGACAAAGTTACAAGAATTGATTCAAGCAGATCAAAGAAAAACAGTCACATATTCATTACTTTCAACAACAGGTCCAGCGAATGCACCTGAATTTGAAGTGGCAGTTATGATGGATGATATGACTTTAGGAACTGGGAAGGGTTCTAGTAAAAAAAGAGCAGAACAAAAAGCTGCTAAGGATGCATTGAAAAAATTAGCCAGATAGATAGCGATTGCTATATATTTTTTTGCCCAGATATTTTTATTATTAAAACATATTTTAAAATGAAGGAGGTAAAATATGTTTGATGAAGAATATGAAAGAGTGATTCATCCCCGTAGAGTAGGTGATATATATCTTTATACAGTAAGACCTGGTGATAATGTTTATCGTATAGCTAGGAATTTTAATACTAAAATAGAGTGGATTGCTTGTATGAATAAACTTAATCAACAAATGATGATTTATCCAGATCAACAACTATACATTCCTTTTATTCCTCAAGGTCCAATGCCATTAATGCAATCTCGAGATTCTTATGAATTATATTTTTAATGGACTAGATTTTTCTTAAAAAAAAGATTATTATATTCATAAAATAATAATGAAGGAGAATTTTATGAATAGACATGCAGGAAGTGAAAGAAATCTAACTCTTGTAATGGATTTGTATGAATTAACAATGTCATATAATTATTTTAAACAGGGAAATAAAGATCAACTTGTTTATTTTGATATGTTTTATAGAAAAAATCCAGATAATGGCGGATTTGCCGTTTTTGCAGGACTACAACAATTAATTGAATGTATAAAAAATTTACATTTTAGTGAAGGAGATATTAAATATCTCCGTTCACTTCAAAAATTCGATGATGACTTTTTAGATTATCTATCAGATTTTAAATTTACAGGATCAATTTATGCAGTAAAAGAAGGGACACCTGTTTTTCCTAATGAACCATTGATTACTGTAAAAGCAAAATTTATCGAAGCACAAATTATTGAAACAATGTTGCTTGTTACTGTTAATCATCAATCATTAATAGCTACAAAAGCACATCGTGTTGTTCAAGAAGCAAAAGGAAGACCAGTCATGGAATTTGGAGCAAGACGTGCTCAAGGATATGATAGTGCTACTTATGGTGCTCGTGCTGCTTATATTGGTGGTGTTGCCGGAACAGCTACAGTTTCAGCAGGGGAAATGTTTGATATTCCAGTAGTGGGAACCATGGCACATTCTTTTGTACAATCTTTTGATAGTGAGTATGAAGCATTTAAGGCATATGCTCTTACATATCCAGATGATTGTATTTTATTAGTAGATACGTATGATACACTAAAAAGTGGTGTTCCTCATGCAATTGAAATAGCTAAAGAAGTTTTAGAACCAATGGGTAAAAAATTAAAAGGTATTCGTTTGGATAGTGGAGATATTTCTTATTTATCAAAACGTGCAAGAGCAATGTTGGATGTAGCAGGGCTTACATATGTAAGTATTTCTGCTTCTAACTCTTTAGATGAATATTTAATTCGTTCTTTATTAAACCAAGGAGCACAATTAGATTCATTTGGAGTTGGAGAAAATTTAATTGTATCAAAATCATCTCCAGTATTTGGCGGTGTTTATAAATTGGTTGCTATTGAAAAAGATGGACAAATTATTCCAAAAATAAAAATTTCTGAAAATACTGAAAAAATTACAAATCCAGGTTATAAACGAGTTTATCGTTTATTTGAAAATGAAACTGGGAAAGCAATGGCAGATTTAATAGCATTTTATGATGAAGAAATTGATTGTACAAAGGATTTGACAATTTATCATCAATCAGATGTATGGAAATTTAAAACAATAGAAGCCAATACTTATACGGTGGAAGAATTACAAGTTCCTATTTTTGAAGATGGAAAATTTGTTTATCAAGAATTATCTGTAAAAGAAATTAGAGATTATTCAATGAAAGAAAAATCACGTTTATGGGATGAAATATTCAGATTAGAGTTCCCGCATAACTATTATGTAGATCTTACTAAAAATTTATTAGATTATAAAATTAAAATGTTAGAAGAAAAGAGAAAATAGAAGTGGCTAGATTTGATAGAAAAGTAGAAAGGACAAAGAAAAATTTTGAATTTACACAAAAAGAAAAGATTGTAGAAACAAATAAGGATATATTTAAAAAGAATTTTACTATTAAATGGGTTCAATTAAATATTAAAACAGTATGCGTTTTTCTTGTTGGTTTTATGTTTGTAACACTTTTAGTTATTCCTTTTATGATGCAGTTTTTAAATGCAACTTTAGCGTTTATTTTAGGACATGGCGTTATTACGAGTTTGGTGATAGTTTTTACAGGATTTTTAATTAATAAAGAAAAAATACAAGTTGTTCCATTTATTTCTAGATTTTTATTTATGTTTATTTTATTAGGTGCATCTTCTGCACTTTCAATGGCAGTTACATCATGGTTGAATTAGTTTGCTTAGCTGCTGTAGGTATTATTTCTTTATTTACAGGAATTGTTTTGTTAGGTAATGCAGATGCTTTTATGGGTATGTTTATCTTTATGGTTTTATTAGTAAGCTATGTATTAATTATTCTTACTTATAGAAAAAGAAAATCATTTTTTAAAGCAAGAGAAGTGATTTATACAGGATATGAGATTTATTTATATATATTTTCTTACATTGTTTTAACGGTTTCTTGTTTGTTAATGTATCTTCATCTTGTACAAGTGGTTTCGATGACATCGCCATTAATTATGATTACTTGGATTGTTCCACTTGTTGCATACTTAACACATGAATCTGTATTGATTTTTGAAAAAGATGAACTAAATATGAATGGGAAGAAAATAGCATATAAAAGTATAAAAAAGGTTCAAATTATAGAAAATAAAAATAAATATCATTTAATAGTTAGAGCGAAAGGAAATGAATATCTATATAAGACAAATCAAAAAAACAGTCAACATGTTTTAGATTGTTTGAAAAAATATTGTCCACGTATAGATTAAAATAGGGATAAAATATGATTATAACAGTTGTTGGTCTTGGTGTTGTTGGGGGAAGCTTTGTTAAAGCTTTAAAAGGTCAAGGACACGAAGTTTATGGTGTTGATATTAATGAAGAAACACTTGCTAGAGCTAAAGCAGATGGATGCATTAAAGAAGGTTTTGTAAATGGTGATGAAATTATAAAACAATCTGATATGACGATTATTTGTTTATATCCATCTTTGGTTTTAGATTATATAAAAAGCCATGAATTTAAAAAAGGAAGTATTATTACTGATGCTGTAGGTGTAAAAACACATTTTTTAAACGAAGCAATGGAATTGTTGAAAGATAAAGATGTAGAATTTGTTTCGGGTCATCCAATGGCGGGAAGAGAAAATAAAGGCTATCTTTATGCAAGCAAAGAGGTTTTTCAAGGAGCTAATTACATTTTAATTCAACATGAGCAAAATAGTAAAAGTGCAATTGCTATGATGGAACAATTTGTTTCTAATCTAGGATTTCATTCTGTAAAAATCATGTCACCTCAAGCGCATGATGAAATTATTTCCTTTACATCTCAATTGCCACATGTCATTGCTGTTTCATTAATTGATAGTGATAATCAAAAATATGATACAGGTAAGTATATTGGAGATTCGTATCGTGATTTAACACGTATTGCTAATATTAATGAGGATTTATGGACAGAATTGTTCTTTACAAATAAAGAAAATCTTTTAAAGAGTATTCAAGGCTTTGAAGATCAGTTAGATATTATTAAAAAAGCCATTAAAGAAGAAGATGCTGTTACATTGAAATCGATGTTTATTGAATCCTCTAAAAGAAGACGAAATCTTGAGAAATAGCGTTAGCTATTTCTTTTTTTGTATTATTGTTTAAAATATTAAACTTTTTGTTTAAAAAGGTATTGAACTTAACATAATTATTAGTATAATATTCTTGTTTAATAAATAAAACAAAAAGTTTTTTTAAATAAACAGGAGGTTTTATGGATATTGGTGCAAAAATCAAAAGAATACGTTTGTCAAATCAATTGACATTAGAAGAACTTGCTAATCGTAGTGAACTGACAAAAGGCTTTTTATCACAGCTAGAAAGAGATTTGACGTCACCGAGTGTAGCAACATTAGAAAATATTTTAGAAGCATTAGGAACAAATTTAAAAGATTTCTTTTCAGAAGATGAAGATGAACAAATTGTTTTTAGTAAAGATGATTTTTTTGAAAATATACAGGAAGATTATAAAATTTTTTATATTATTCCAAATGCTCAAAAAAATGAAATGGAACCAATTTTAATTGAATTAAAAAAGGGAAAAAATTCAATGGAAATTGATCCACATGATGGAGAAGAGTTTGGATATGTCATTCAAGGACGAATTACCTTGAAAAATGGTGAAGAGGAATATGAGGTAAAAAAAGGTGAAACATTTTACCTAAAAGGAAATTTACCACATTACATAGTTAATAAACATGATACTCTGGCAAAAGTAATTTGGGTATCAACACCACCAATATTTTAAAAGGGGAGAAAAATGATGGAAGAAAAGGTGCTCATAAAGTTTAGAAACATTGTTAAAGAATTTGATGGAACAATTGTTTTAAAAGGTATTAATTTAGATATTTATGAAAATGAATTTGTAACACTACTTGGACCAAGTGGGTGTGGAAAAACAACATTGCTTCGTATTTTAGGTGGCTTTTTAGAAGCATATGAGGGAGCTGTTATTTTTGATGATGAAGATATTAAGGAATTACCTCCATATAAAAGAGAATTAAATACAGTTTTTCAAAAATATGCATTATTTCCACATATGAATGTATATGATAACATTGCCTTTGGTTTAAAAATTAAAAAAATGTCAAAAGATGTTATTGATCAAAAGGTAATGAGAATGTTAAAACTTATTGGGTTAGAAGGCTTTGAAAACAAAAATGTAACAACATTATCAGGAGGACAACAACAACGTATAGCTATTGCTAGAGCTTTAGTAAATGAACCTAAAGTTTTATTATTAGATGAACCATTAGGTGCTTTAGATTTAAAACTTAGAAAAGAAATGCAATATGAATTAAAAAGAATTCAACAAGAAGTAGGAATTACTTTTATTTATGTAACACATGACCAAGAAGAAGCTTTAACAATGTCAGATAAGATTGTTATTATGAAAAGTGGTGAAATTCAACAAGTGGGAACACCTCAAGAAATATACAATGAACCTGTTAATAAATATGTCGCAAATTTCATTGGGGAAAGTAACATTATTTCTGGAGTAATGGTTGAAGATTATAAAGTTAAATTTGATGATCAAATCTTTGATTGTGTTGATTTTGGTTTTAAACCAAACGAAAAAGTTGATGTAGTTTTAAGACCTGAAGATATTGATATTGTATCTTTAGAACAAGGAAAAATTACAGGTGAAGTTTTAAGTGTTTTATTTAAAGGTGTTTGGAATGAAGCAATGGTAGAAACTGTTCCAGGAACGACTGTTAAAGTTAATATGAATGTCATTAAAAATCATGATGTTGAAAGTGAATATAGTGATGAAAGAATTTCAGCAAATGATTTTTATGTAGATATTGAAGAAGTAGCTTCTTTAGATGATAACGATATTATTGCTAGAGCAGATGCACAAGCATGGAAGGAAAGTGATGATTCTTATATTTCTATTAGTAAAATTGAACATAATTTAAAAGAGGAATTAGGTGAATATACTGTTACTTTCCAAACATCATCAGGTTTGTCTACGACTAGAAAAATTATTGTTGTTGATCAAAAATATGTTAGAAATGAAAAAGCTAATGAAGCAGTGAGTGCTTTCAACTTCTTTAAAACAGTTGATGAGATTAAAGAATCTGTTGCTTTGGATACAGATTTAAAAACATGGGCAAATGCTATTGGATGGAAATTATCTAATGAAGATGAAGCAGTAGATATTTATGTAGATTATGATTTTGATCCTGAAAATATACAAGAAGGTATTTATCAAGTTACTTTCTCTACAGAAGGTAGGGAATTAAAAGTACATACAACAGATTATGTAGAAGAAGGTCAAGAGGTCGGATTGACTTTTGAAGTAGAAGATATTCATGTTATGGAAAAGATGGGATTCTAGATGAAAAAATTTTCTCAATTAGCACTTCCATATATTATTTGGAGTATTATTATTCTACTTTTACCGGTATTGCTTATTGCTTTCTATGCAGTGACTGATAGCGGTAATGCTGTTGTTAATTTTAATTTTACTTTACAAAATTTTGTAAAATTTTTTACCGACCCTGATTTCTTACTTATTTTATGGAGATCACTTTCAATTGCTTTAAAAACAACAGTTATCTGTATCTTACTTGGTTATCCAATTGCTTATTTTATTTCGCGTTGTAAAGATAGAACAAGAAATATCCTTGTTTTGTTAATAACGCTTCCAATGTGGATCAATATGCTTGTAAGAACATATGCTTGGATTGGTATTTTATCTGATGGAGGTATTTTACAATCATTATTAAATTTATTAGGATTTAAATCAACACAACTTCTTTATACAGAAGGAGCTGTATTACTTGGAATGGTTTATAACTTTATTCCTTTTATGATTTTACAGATTAATACGTCTTTATCTAAAATGGATAAATCATTGTTAGAAGCAAGCTCTGATTTAGGCGCTAATCGTTATCAAACTTTTTGGAAAGTTACTTTTCCACTTTCAATACCAGGTGTTATTAGTGGGATTGCACTAGTTTTTTTACCCGCAGTAAGTTCGTTCTTTATTCCTAAGTTATTAGGTGGAGGACAATATTTCTTAATTGGTAATGTTATTGAAAATCAATTTATTACTGTTGGAGAATGGAACTTTGGCTCTGCAATTTCGGTTATTATGGCTTTTGTAATGATGGCTATTATGTATTTGGTAAGATATGTTGAAAAACGTAATTCTGGAAATAGAAAGGAGAAAAAGGCATGAAAAAACAAAAACGATCACTATTAAAAATATTAATGGCTTTAATGCTTTTATTCTTCTATTTACCAATTGGGTTTATGATTGTTTTTTCATTCAACTCAAGTAAATCATTAACTCATTTTACTGGTTTTTCGATGCAATGGTATTCAAAAATGTTAGCGGATGCATCGATGATGGAATCTTTATATGTTACAATTATTGTTGCAATCATTGCAACAGTTGTTTCTACAGTTGTGGGGACAATTAGTGCGATCGGTCTTTCTAAATCAAAGAAAATTGTGCATGATTTAATTATGCAAATCAATGATTTTCCTTTAATGAATCCGGAAATTGTAACAGCTATTGGTTTAATGTTATTCTTTATTACATTTAATATTGAAAAAGGATTTACAACATTATTATTAGCGCATATTGCGTTTTGTATTCCGTATGTTATTTTGTCTGTTATGCCTAAAATTCGTTCTCTAGATCCAAATTTAGCGGATGCTGCTATGGATTTAGGGTGTACACCTTGGATGGCCTTGATTAAAGTTATTGTACCGCAAATCATGCCAGGTATTGTTTCAGGAGCATTGATTGCTTTTACAATGTCATTCGACGATTTTATTATTTCATATTTTGTTACAGGAAAAGGAATAAAAAACTTAAGCATTATGGTTTATACAATGTCAAAACGTGTAAATCCTAGTATTAATGCTATTTCAACTTTGATTGTTGTTTTTATTACAATTGTTTTAATTCTTGTCAATGTTGTTCCATTGATTAGAGAAAAAAGAAAAACAAAGACAACAGAACTTAAAGAAAAAAATAAAGCACCTAGAATTATTGCTGGAATTGTAGCTGCATGTGTATGTATGGGATTGGTTTTTGTTCAAAAAAATACAAATTCTACAAAAAAATATGCAGGGCAAACTTTGCATGTTTATAATGCAGGGGAATATACAGGTGAAAATTTGATTTCAAATTTTGAAAAACAAACAGGATGTAAAGTTGTGATGGATCTTTTTGATTCAAATGAACAAATGTATATTAAAGTAGCTAATGGAGAAGCTTATGATGTTTTAATTCCAAGTGATTACATGATTGAAAGATTAAAACAAGAAAAACTTATTCAACCATTAAATCAAGATAAAATTACTTGTTTAGAGGATATTAATGATTCTGTTAAAAATTTATCTTATGATCCAAATAATGAATATTCTGTTCCTTATTTTTGGGGAAGTGTAGGAATTGTTTATGATAAAACAAAAGTAAGTGAAAAAGATTTGAAAGAAGAAGGTTTTAATATTTTCTTGAATCAAAAATATAAAGGAGATATTTATTTATACGATTCTGAACGAGATTCCTTTATGATGGCTTTAAAAGCATTAGGCTATTCAATGAATACCGATAATGAAAAAGAGCTTACAGAAGCTTATAATTGGCTTTTAGAGTGTGTTAATACAATGTCACCAGAAATTGTAACTGATGAAATTATTGATAACATGGCTCAAGCAAGAAAGGCATTAGGACTTGTATATTCTGGAGATGCAACTTATATTATGTCTGAAAATGAAAATATTGGTTATTATATGCCAGAAAAAGGAACAAATATTTGGTGTGATGCTATGGTTATCCCTCAAAGTTCTAAAAATGTAGATTTAGCACATGAGTTTATAAACTATGTATCAAGTTATGAAGCAGCTTATGATAATTCGTCTTATGTAGGATATACTTCTCCAAATACGGAAGTTATGCTTGATTTAGAACAAAATGATTTTAAGGGAATTAATGCATATAATCCAATTAGAAATAATAAATATGATGAAGTATTTAATTATAATTCTGAAACAAGAAAAATAATGGCAAATTATTGGGCAAAGGTAAAAATTGCAGCTTCTAATGCTAAAAGTGAATAATAAAAATTCTATGAGTACAATCTCATAGAATTTTTTTAAAAAAATAAAAGTAAAAAAGCGTGAATATATCAACTAAATTTAAATACTAAAAAAATAAATTGTAAAAAATTATAAAAAACTATTGCAAAATAAAATATTTTAACATATACTAATGGAGTAGCGT
>NZ_JBKYAR010000042.1:0-16220 GCF_047023275.1 Faecalibacillus sp.
AAGAAAGATAATAGTCTGTAATATTCTTAAATTCTTTTTTTACTTCTTCATTTGGGATTCTAATTCGATAATAGCTATCCATTAAATCAATCACTTGATCTATTGTCAAATACCCAGCATTAACAAATAATCCCCATAATGTTAGTGTACTTTCTACTTCATAAAAACTTGTTTGTAAATTCACTTCTGTATCTAAATATCCATCTTCAATTAATTCCTTATATTGTTCTTTGAAATCATGATTTGATTTCTTGATACCATCTTTGATCATTGTATTGGCACTAGTATTGACCCAATAAGATATCAATTCTCTTGTATCAACATAATTTAATAATGACCATGGATTATAGATATCTCGATTACCTATATGATAACCATCATACATTTCTTTGACTTTATCATTTAATTCTAATCCATAGTATTCTAGTAATTCTTTTGTTTCATCACTGTCAAAGCCAAAATAAGTTGAATAACGTTTATCTGTTATATCACAAACAACAAGATTATTTAAATCACTGAAGATATTTTCTTTAGCTACTCTTTGTATTCCTGTAATAAAGGCATATTTTAAATCTTCTGAATTTTTAAGCGAACTTCTAAGTAAAGTTGCTAGACTTCCCTTGACTTCTTGATAACAGTTACCTGTCTTTGCTTCTATAAAAGGCGTATCATATTCATCAATAAACAACATAACTTGTTTGTTGTAATATTTTTTTAAACGTCTCATCAAAAAAATAAAAGCTTTTTCAATATCTTGTAATGTACCATTTTGATTATCTTTAATACCTTTATTAATTATTCTATAATCATTTTCTTCATATTCATCCATATCTTTAAAAATAAAATGATATTTAGAATATTCTAATTGAAATTGATCTTTAATAAAACTAACAATTGTTTCTTTATTTTCTTTTGCGTCTGCAAAAGAAATAAAGACCGTTGGGTATTGGTTTATTTCACTTGCATAAGGTGTTTCCATGATTTTCGTACCTTTAAAGATTTCTTTAGAATCTTTGGTAATATCAAAGAATTCTGACATCATTGACATATTAATTGTTTTACCAAATCTTCTAGGTCTTGTAACAAGCGTTACTTCAGAACCTCTTTCTAGAAAATCTTTAATCATTAAAGTTTTATCTACAAAATAATAATTTTCTTCTCTAAGCTTTCTAAAACTTTTAATTCCTGTTGGTATCTTTTTCATGTTCATCACCCTTTCGTTACTATTATAGCTTATTTCATATCCATTTACTAATTAAAAAGTGGGGATAAATCCCCACAAATTATTAAAAAACAAAATTACCATTTTCAAAGATTTTTACATGACTGCCATCTTCTAAAATACCATCAATCATTAGATCTTCTGTTCCCATCATAAAATCAACATGCACTAAAGAATCATTGACACCTTTTTCAAATAATTCTTTTTTATCCATATCAATACCACCTTTAATACATTCAGAAAAACCAATTCCTAAGGCCATATGGCATGAAGCATTTTCATCATATAAAGTATTATAAAATAATGTTTTTAATTCATTAATTGGTGAATGATAAGGAATTAAAGCAATTTCACCTAAACGTTTACTTCCTTCATCACTATCTATAATTCCTTTTAAAACTTCATATCCTTCTTTAGCACCAAAATCAATCACTTGCCCATCTTTAAAACGCAAATAAAACTCATCAACAATATTTCCACCATAACTTAAAGGTAAAGAACTAAAAACAATTCCTTCTACATCATCTTTATTAGGTGAAGTAAAGATTTCTTCTGTTGGTATATTAGGAAAATTATATACACCATTTTTTAAATAACTTCCCCCACCAGCAAATAAATAATCTTCATTTAAACCAATTGTAATTTCAGTTCCTTTACTATTTTTATAATAAAGTTTCTTTAAATTTAAACTATTTAAATAATTAACTCTCTTTTCAAAAGAACGACGATGTTGATTCCATAGTTCTACTGGATCATGTTCATCATCAATTTTAGCTGCTTTAAAAATAGCATTCCATAAACTATCTAATGCTTCTTGATTTGACATATCAGGATAAACCTTATTAGCCCATTTTTGAGTAGCTCCACCTACAATACACCAAGCATTTGTCATATTATCTGATAAATCAAAATATGTCTTACATGCCTTTTTAACTGCTCTTTGCCAATTAGAAATCTTTTTAGGTTCAATCCCTGCAAGCATTTCAGGATCTTCATCATCAATATAAAGAAAACAAGCATTCATTAAAGCATAATCATTTCTAAATGATGAAAACCATGCAGGTACTTGATTAAAATCTTCTGCTTCCATATTTTCATATTTCATACGTGTCACTTCTTCATCACTATAATGAACAACAACTTCTTTAGCACCTACAAGATATGCTTGTTTACTGACAGCTCTTACAAGTTGATAGCTTTCAATAGATGCACTAATGACAACTGTTTGTTTTTCTTGAACATTCAAACCTGATTGAACAATTAACTTAGCATATTTTTCTAATTTTGTTTCAAAACTCATTTTTCCACCTCTAATTTATCTAATTCCTTTTGCGCATCAAGATATCCCTCTTGAAGCGCTAATTGATAGTATTTTTTTGCTTTTTCTAAATCTTTAGAAATACCATCACCATAATGATACATATAACCTAACATAAAGCTTGCTTTTGAATAATGATAATTACTCGCTTGTTGATAATATTGCATAGCTTTATGTTTATCTTCTTTTTGCCCAATACCATAGAAAAACCATCTACCTAAATGATAAAAACCTTCTCTATTTTGTTTTTGACAAGCTAATAAATAATATTCATAGGCCATTTGATAATCTTTTTCCACATAAATACCATTTTCTAAATAATAAGCATATTTTACAAGTGCTGGTGAATACCCTTTTTGAGCACTTCTTAAAAGATAATCAAGCATTTCTTCTTTACTGATTTCTATTCCTTGTTCACCATAAAGAGCTAATTGATATAATGATTGTTCCTCATCATCTTTTAAAATAGCTAATTTAAAATGTTGTATTGCTTGTTTATCATCATGTTTTTCTTTAAAATACTGCCCAATCAAATAAGCTGCTAAAGCATACTGATCCTCTACTTTAGTTAACCAAGCAATCCCTTTTTCTTTATCTTGTAAAACACCTTTACCTTCTAAATAACAAACGCCTAAATAATAAAATGCTTCTCTTTCTCCAAGATTAGCTGCTTTTTGATATGCTTCAAAAGATTTCTTTTCATCTTTATCTGTTCCTATTCCTTGACCATAATAATAAGCAATAGCAAGCGTTGATTGCCCATCACCTTGTTTACTTGCTTTTAAATACCAATAAAAACTATTCTTTTCACTATCAGGATACTCACTATGCATTTCATAAAAATACCCTAAACAAAACTGTGCATTCATATAACCCATATTCGCTGCTTTTAAATAACACTCTAAAGCCTGATGGCTATCTTTTTCTACTCCTCGACCAAATTCATAACATGTAGCCATTGCTGTAATAGCCACATCCAAACCATCTTTAGCCGCTTCTTGATACCAATGAAACGCTTTAGGATAATTTTCATCACAGCCATAACCTAAATCATAAAAACGTCCTAATTTATATTTAGCAAGACTACTTCCTTCATAAGCTGCTTTTTCATAATAATATAATGCTCTTTGATAATCCTGTCTGGTTCCTTGACCATATTCATAACACTCTCCAAGGGCACAAATTGCATCGTTATGTCCTAAAGCAGCTGCTTCTTCATAACGTAAAAATGCTTCTTCTAAATCTTGATCAACACCATAGCCATTTTGTAAGAAAAAAGCTGTTGAAAATAAAGAACGTGGAAAACCTTCTTCAACACCTAAAGAATAAAGTTCAAAAGCTTTTTCATAATCTTGTTCAACATCTATTCCATATTCATAAAAATAAGCAAGATTACAAGCTGCAACAACATTTCCTAAATCACTTGCTAAACGATAATACGTCATGGCAACTTGATTGCTTTGATTGACTCCTTGGCCTTTTTCATACATATATCCTAAAACGCATAAACAATCAGAATCTTCACATTCTTCTCCTAAATGAAAACATTCTAATGCTTGATCATATTTTTTTTGATCATAATAATAAAGACCTACTTGATAATACTGATCTGGTGTTAATTCTTCTAAATCTAATTCTTCATAATGTTGATTATAAGTAAGGGCACATAAATCTATACCAATCACTTGATGATCTTCATTTTCTATTAAATATTGTTCAAATTCTTGATAATCTTCATATGTTTCCATCATTATTTGAATTGAATCTACTTGTTGTTGTAATTCTTCAATACTTGCATGATGTGAATAAACAGAAATTAATTTAATATAAGCGACTGATTGTTGATAATCATCTTTCTTTACACGAATCAATGTTTCTAATTCATAATCATTTAGAATTTCATCTATATAATAATGATGAAAAAAAGGTTCATATAAATGAATTCTTTCTTTCATAATTTCACCCCCTATTGGAATGTTATTTCTTTGCATTGACTATTCTACTAATTTCCTCAGAGAATTTTCCTAAAATAACAGTTACTTTTCCAGTTGCCTGAATAACTCCACTCGCTCCTAATTCTTTTAAAACATTCACTTTTACTAAATCATCATTTTCTACAAAAAAACGTACTTTACTTCCTTGACTTTCACTATTTTTAATATTTTCAATGCCTCCTAAAGCATGAATTAAAGCTTCTATATCAATAGGAATATCCTTTACAGTCACTTCCTTTGGTTTTTTATTTTTTAAAACCTTAGCAAAAATAAACCATACTGCAACAATCACTATAAGTGCAATTAAAACATAAATAAAATAATCTGACATATCTATTTCCTTTCTTAATAAACATTTTCTTTTATGATATATTTATAGTATACTATAAATCACTAGGGGTGACAAAATGAAAAAATATTTAGATTCTACAATTTGTTGGCCACTTGCCATCATCTTATTTATTTTATGTCTTATAAGTTGTTATACAATTAAATGTGCAGCTGGTTATATTACCTACCCTAATCCTACAGGATATTGGAGTAAACAACTCCTCTATTATATGATAGGTGTAAGCTTGATCTTTTTGATCAATCGTTTTGGAAATGACCGTATTTATTCAGGAATGTGGATTTTTTATGGTATCTTAATTGTTTTTCTAGTAGGTCTTGTTGTTCAAAGATTTGCGATTTATAAATTAGGAATGAGAATCATTCCTTTTGCGAAAGACTTAAATGGTGCTACATCATGGTATAACTTTCCAGGTTTTTCATTTCAACCTTCTGAATTTATGAAAGTTGTCATGATTATTTGTATGTCTAAAACAGTTTCTTTACATAATGAAAAATATTTAATTCATACATTTGATACTGATTTACAATTAATTGGTCGTGTTATGGCTATTGCCTTACCACCTATGTTACTCACTTACTTACAAAACGATGCCGGTGTTACCTTAATTATGGCTTTTTCAGTCGTTGTTATTTTATTTGCATCTGGAATCAATAAAAAATGGTACATTGTAGGGTGTGCTTTTGCGGCTGTTATTATCGTTATTTTTACTTACTTATTTATTTATCGCCAAGATATTTTCTCATCTATTATTACTGGTCATAAACTTGATCGTTTTTATGGATGGGTCGATCCTGAAGGAACTTATCAAAATCAAGGCTATCAACTATATAATGCGATGATGGCTTATGGAACTGCAGGACTCTTTGGACATGGATTTGATACAGTCATTATCTCTTTACAAGAAGCACACACTGACTTTATCTTTTCCGTTATTACTTTAGGTTTTGGCTTTGTTGGTGCCATTATTACTCTCATTGCAATTTTAGCTTTAGATGTTTGTATTTTATATGTTGGTTTAAAAGCAACACATCAAAGTGATAAATATTTTATTGCTGGTATTTTTGGATGTATGATCTTCCAACAATTTTGGAATATCGCTATGATTCTAGGAATACTTCCAATTACCGGAATTACACTACCATTTTTATCTTATGGTGGATCTTCACTTTTATCTTATATGATTGCTATTGGTATGTGTTTTGATATTCATCGTCAAACAAGTATTGCTAAATACAATCAAATCAATTAAAAAACTACTTCAATATAGTATAAAAAAGGATTGTTTAAGATTATTAAATTCAATCCTTTTCTTTTTATCTGATTCTTTATCTACTAACACAATAAAAGTGAACTTTTTAAGTTGTTGATTCAACTTATGCAGTTCACTTTAAAATTCTATATTTTTACAATTAACAATATCCTATATACTCAACAACATAATAATGATTACCTATTTTCTTTATTTCAATCTTTCCACCCATCTGATCAGGAATAGACCACCAACCATTATACTTTATATTATAATAAAGACTACTGCTATCAGTTTTATCAATATCTTTACATTCTTCTACTTCTATAAAAAATGATTTCCAACTATGAGTTTCACCATATATAAATTCAACAACAGCTTCTCTAGGGGTCTCATTATTTAAATTTTCAAACAAAAAATTTGTATATAATTTAATACACGTAATTACCACAATAATTACCAACATCCATTTAATATATTTTTTCAAATATGCATACTTTTTCTTCATCTTCTTTTTCCTCATTATCTATACTTTAATAAATGCAATACATATATCATCTTTAAAAGCAAAATTATTGAAAACATAAAAACAATTAAATACTATTTTAAGAAAATAGTATATGCAGCTGATAAACAAGGTAATTCAAATGGAATAAGTTCTATACCTGCAAATACAAAGAATGAAGAAATAGAATCAAAATAATATTTACAAGACGATATCATTATTCCAAGAAAAATAACTTATCTTTACAAATTATATAAGTTAAATAGGACTTCTTAATACATTTCGAAACCGCTTTCTAACTATATTATATATATCAATTATGCCTACGTCAATTAATACATAGATTATATAAGTATAGAATGGAAATTATTATGTCAAAAGCAAAAAAATAGGATGTTTGTCTGTATTTGACATAAACATCCTATTTTTTATAATGTATTTCTTGATTTGTAAAAGGATGAATAAAGCTTATTTCTACACTTTCTAAATAAAATAATTGTTTTTCTTTAGAACCATAGAGTTCATCACCTACTAATGGATGACCAATAGAAGCCATATGTACTCTTATTTGATGTGTTCTTCCTGTTACAAGTTTACATTCTACAAGTGTTTGTTGATTATGATGGGCTAATACTTTATAAAAAGTTTTTGCACTTTTCCCTTTATCACTCACTATTCTTTTAATTGAGTCTTCACTTTTTAAAATAGGTTGATCAATAACCCCTTCACCTTCTAAAATACCCTCTACTAAACAATGATAGACTCTTTTTACTTGTTTAATATCTTTTGATAACATTGCATGTGCTTGTCCACTTTTAGCAACCAACATATATCCTGAAGTTTCTTTATCTAAACGGTTGACTAAATGAATTGTACTGTTTAGACCAATTTGTTGGTAATAATACATTAAAGCATGACATAATGTATGACTTTGATATCTTTTTGTAGGTATGCAAGGCATTTGACTTTCTTTATCGATAATTAAATAATAGTCATCTTCATAAACAATTTTTAAAGGTATATTTTCTGGTTGTATCAGGGATGTTTCTTGAGGAAATATGATTTCTAAACAATCTCCTTTTTGCAATAAATATCTGACTGTTTGACTATTTCCATTTACCAGAAAATCACCATTTCTTTTTATCTTTTTAATCATTGCCTGACTAATTGGCAATTCTTTCAAGTAATCTCTTAATAATATATTTTCTTCTATCCAATATTTCATGAATTAATAAAAGCCCTTCTTACTCTTTTAATAAAAGACATTTCTTTATATTCAATAAAACGTACATACTTACGTCCAATCGTAATTTCAATACTTTCAACATCTTCTAATTGTAAATGAATGTGATCAATTCCAATTAAAGAATGATTAAAATGATTTCCCACTAATTTAATAGTTTGACTTTCATCTAAAATCAAACTAGAGCCTAAAGAACGATACGCATTATGATGAATACCTGCAACTTCTGTAAGTTGCATTAAAGGAATTCCTGGATAAATAATAGATCCTCCTAAAGATTTATTATAAGCTGTTGACCCCGATGGTGTTGAAACACATAAACCATTTCCTCTAAAGACTTCTAATAAAACATTACCAATATACACATGAATAACTTGTGCCTGTAATCCTTGATCCAATCTTAATTCATTTAAAGCATAATAAGTTTGAGATGAATCTTTTTTATTTATTTTGATTTCTAACATATATCTTTTCATAGTTTTAAATTGTCTAGAAGTTACATCTTTTATAAATTGATCTAATTCATCCACTTGGTAATCTGTATAAAAACCTAATGTTCCTGTATGTATTCCTACAAAACAACAATCAACATCTAAATATTGATGTACAGCTTCTAGAATTGTTCCATCTCCACCTATTGAAATAACTAAATCAGGATCTTTTTCATCATAAATAAAAAAGTTTTGTAAACTTTCTTTAATTTTTAAAGCTGTTTTTTTAGAAAGATCATCATTTCTTACCATTAATGCATATTTCATCTTTCTTCCCTCCATATACATGTATTATAATATATCTAAATCATTTAGGCAAAGAGGTATCCTATGGAACATTTAGAAATTGAATTTAAAATGTTATTAGAAGAAAAAATATTTAAAAAAATACTATTAGATTATCAAAATCAAATAAAAGATTCTTATGAACAAACAAACTATTATCTTTTTCATCCTTTACTTGCGAAAAATAGATATACATTAAGAATCAGAGAAAAAAAAGGAAGATTTGAATTAACTTTAAAAAGACCAGCAGAAATTGGTACTAATGAGTTAAATATTGATATTGATAAAGATATTAAAGAAGCTATTTTTAATCATCAAGAAGTTGAAAATGAAATATTTGATATTTTAAAAGAAAAAGGCATCTATATAAAGGATTTGGTATGTGGTTATTATTTAAAGACTATTCGTCATGATATTATATTGCCTGAAGGTGTTTTATCTTTAGATGAAAATGACTATAATCAACATCATGACTATGAAATAGAATTTGAAGTCAATGATTATCATCAAGGAATTCTTGCTTTTCAAACACTTCTTCAACCTTATCATTTAAAATATGAAAGAAATTGTGCAAGTAAAACTAGAAGAATGTTATCAACATTATAAAAAAACGAATAGGCAAAGCCTATTCATTTTTTTATTCATAATAATAATGATAACGTTTTTTCTTCTTTAAAAAAGCATTGATAATCAATAAAACAATTCCTACAAAGAAATAAACAGCACCACAAACATACATATATCTAATAGATGTTAATTGGATATTCATCGTAGAAGAAACCATCGCTGTTAAACCTAAAATAATAGCAAAAGCAATTAAGAAAGTCATAATTCCACAAACAAGATAACTTACAGATAAACATTTTGTAATCAAGCGATCTTGATAAGAAATTAAAATTAAATAAATTGTAGACACAGCTAATAAAACAGCACTGATAATAATATGTGTTGTATTTTTAAAGCTATATACTTTTTTAACCATTTTATAAGTTTCACCTGATTGTTCCATCGTATTTTCAACTTTATTAACAACCTTTTGATTAACTGCTTGTAAATCTACTTGATTAATAGCTTCATTATATAATGTTGAAAATGTTTCTTCACTAATTGAAGGTTTTAATAATGAATAAACTTCATCTTTTCTATCTTCTAATGTTTGTTTTAAAAGTGTTTCATCAATATCACTTGCTGAACCATTACTTAAAACTGTATCAATATATTCATTGACAAGTTCTTGTGTTTTTTCATCTTGTTGTAAAGAAGTCACAAGTTCTTGACTTTTGTTTTCATCCATATTCATTGTACTTAAAACATTTTGACAAGCATCTTCTAAAGCTGTTGTCACAGCTGTTGATTGAGTTACTGTTGGTACCATATCATTAATAATTAAATGATTCATAAATAATGAAATTGCTAGATAAAAACTTGAACAAATTAAAATCAATGTCATTACTATTTTTAAAAACTTTTTCATAAATTCCTCCTAAAAAAGAATCAATCTAATGATTTGATTCTTTTTCTCTATCTCTTTCATATTCTTTTTTAAAATTCAAACAATCTTTATTTGTAAATTGTGGACAATGATCCATATCATGACATTCAGCAAGTTTTCTAAGTTCTTTAGGAATAAAAACTCTTATTTCTTCAGCATTATATCCTACTTGAAATCTTCTTTCATCAATCATAATTGGTCTTTTTAAAACCGAAGGATTAGCTTGTATAAATTTAATAAGATCATTTATTTTCATTGAATCAATATCTATGTCGTTTTCCTTTATGATTTTGCTTCTTTTAGAAATAATATCGTCTGTACCATTTTCACTACGTTCAAGTAATTCACGAAGTTCTGATTCTTTTAATAAAGTAGAAAAAATATTCTTTTCTACATAAGGTATTTGATTTTCATTTAACCAAGATTTTACTTTTCTACAAGAAGCACAACTTGGGGCGGTATATATACGTATCATACAATCACTCCTTTGTATGTAATTATACAACAATTTTAAACTTTGTATATTCTTTTTTTAAATATCTTGATTTTTATAAATGAGCTTATTATAATATTTCTAAAGACTTTGAAGGAACATAAGTAAATTATATTAAATGTTATAGAAAGCTTATGGGTGATGGAAATAAGCCATTGATATAGTTGAAATTGGGGTTCTGGAGTTACAAAAGGCATGAGTCTTTTGTCGCTAATTGCGTTAAAATTAAGAGCGTATATATTTATACGAATTAAGGTGGTACCGCGTTATTAACGTCCTTTTTGAAGGACGTTTTTTATTTTAAGGAGGAAATGTATGAAAAGAATGTTGAGTGGCATCAAGCCAACAGGAAGAGTAACTTTAGGAAATTATATAGGAGCTATTAAACCTTTTGTTTCATATCAAGATGAATATGAAATGATTGTCTTTGTCGCAAACTTACACAGTATGACAATTTATCAAGAACCAAAAGATTTAAGAAAAAACACAAAAGATTTAATCTCTTTATATTTAGCTGCTGGATTAGATCCTAAAAAAGTAACTTTATTTTTACAATCTGATGTTTTAGAACATGCTCAACTTGGTTGGTATTTAGGATGTATGGTGTCAATGGGTGAACTATCACGTATGACTCAATATAAAGATAAAGCAAGTAAACTTAAAAAAGATGAATCTATTGGAGCTGGTATTTTTAACTATCCTTCATTAATGAATGCTGATATTTTACTTTATGATCCTGATTATGTACCTGTAGGAGAAGATCAAAAACAACATTGTGAATTAGCTAGAGATATTGCTGAAAGATTTAATAATCGTTATAGTGAAACATTTAAATTACCTGAACCACTTGTTCCAAAAGTAGGTGGACGTATTATGGATTTACAAAATCCAACAAAGAAAATGTCTAAATCTGATGAAACAGGAAAAGGATGTATTTATATTTTAGATGATATCAATGTTTCTAAAAAGAAAATTATGTCTGCTGTCACTGATAGTGATAACGCTATTTATTATGATGTTAAAAATAAACCTGGTATTTCAAATTTACTTACAATTTATTCTATTTTAAGTGGTGAATCAATTGATGCACTTGTAGAACGTTATCAAGGTGTTGGTTATGGTCAATTTAAAAAAGATTTAGCTGAAGTTGTAGGTAATGAATTACAAAAAATCCATGATAAATATCATGAAATCAATCAAGGTGATTATATTGATACTATTTTAAACGAAGGTGCTGATAAAGCACGTTATATGGCTAGAAAGAAACTTGCAAAAGTAGAAAGAAAAATTGGTATTACAATCAAGAAATAAGCATATGCTTATTTCTTTTTTGTAAGTTCATAAAATAAGATTTCATGAATAAATGAATAGCCTTTGGCTATTTTATTTTTTAAATGATTATATTTTTGGATACTTTGTTGATCTTCAATATTTAGTTGTCTACATAACATTAAAAAATCATCATAACCCTCTATATATAATTCATCTATTTTTTGTTCAATAAATTGCTTTTTTAATCTTTCTTCTCTTGTTAATCCATATTCTTTCATTTCTCCTTCATCATACATTTGATAATGTATAGTAGATAATTCTAAAGCAGCAATTTTTTTATTCATCTTATCACGATCACAAAAATCAAAAACACTACGATAACATAATTTACCTTGATCATCTGTTTCAATCGCTAAAGCATAATGACCATCCCCTATCGCGAATACTTTTTGACACATCTTTTGATCAAATATTTGTAAACATCCATAGATAAAATCATGTAATGTCTTTTGATCAACTTTAAAACATGAAAGTGTTGAAATGATTTCAATATCATCACCATTTGACCATTCATATGGTTCTAATAGTTCTTCATCTTCTTTAACCCAATTAACAATCATTTTTTTCCTCCTTTTTTTTAGTATATGTTTATTTTGTCTAAAAAATGTTTTTGTATATTTTTATAATATTTTCATATATAATGGGTGACGAGGTGAAATTATGAATTTAATTAAAGATATTATTGTCTATGCAATTTTAGGTGCTATTCAAGGCTTTAGTGAACCTATTCCTATTTCAAGTAGTGGACATTTAGTTTTATTCCAAAGTATTTTTGAAAAACTTGGTTTAATGGTTCCACAAATGAATGATGTTACTTTTGAAGTTATCGTTAATACTGGTTCATTAATTGCAATTATGTTTTATTATCGCCAAGATATTATTCGTTTAATCAAATCTTTTTTTGGATATATTGCTAAGCCACAAAAAAGAGACGAACTATTACCTGATTTTAGATTTTGTATGTTATTAATTGTAGCAACAATTCCTGCTGCTCTTGGAGGATTCTTTTTAAATGATTATATTGAACATGCATTCTCTAATCCTAAATTAGTAGGATGTTGTTTACTTGTTACAGCTTGCTTTTTAATGCTTATTCACAAATTTGGATATAAAGGTAAAAGAACAGCAAAGAAGATGAATTTATGGGATGCTTTAAGAATGGGATTTTTCCAATTATTAGCTTTACTTCCTGGTATTTCCCGTAGTGGTTCTACTTTAACAGGAGGAATGCTTGGTGGTCTTGATCAAAAAGCAGCAAGAGATTTTTCTTTCTTTATGTTTATGCCAGTAAGTTTTGGAGCAATTATTTTAAAACTTAAACATTTTTTAACAAGTTCAACTGTAGCTGCATTATGGCTTCCATATTTAATTAGTTTTATTGTCAGTGGAATTGTTACTTATTTAGCACTTAATTTATTGTTTAGTATTTTAAATAAAAGAAAATTGAATTATTTTTCTTACTATTGTTTTATAGTAGGAGTTATTGCTATTCTATTTTTATAATAATTAAAAAAGATTTCGCATTTGCTAATCTTATAGGTTGTAGTAAAGATGAAATCGAGGCTTTGATTGTAAAAGATCAGAGCCTTTTTCTATTTTTAGGAAATTCATATCTTCGTAATTTTCTCAAAATCACGAAATACTCTATGATTATCTTGCAAATATTGAGTATCAAGCAAAGAATTTAATTGAACAGCCAGTAAGAAAAAAAGTAAACTCAAAGTAGAAAATATGATAGTGTAGATACTAATTAATCACTCCATGACATAAATTAAAACAAGTGAAAATATAAATCCTTTCACTCGCTTTTTTCATAATCATTATTTCAATTTTCTTCATACCTATGCTGAGAAATTCACAAATTACTGACTAATAAGCAAAGATATTTATGTGCCTGTTCCTTCGTGCAGTCAGATTTTTTTATTGTTGCCCACTGCCATACAAGAAATAATGTATTGCTGTAATGGTCTGCAAGCAATTCACTAGGAATGTCTTTTTGCATTGCTTCTGGACAGCTTTTAAATATAAAACGCATTTTATTATTCAAAAAATTTCTAAAACTTGAAAACATATATCCTACCTCGCTGTTATTCAAAAGAACCTTGTGTATAACAACTTCATTTTGCTTTGTAAAATCATAAATTCGATCAAAATAAAGGTACAACATTTCATTTTCTTCAGCATGATGATAATCACTAAATCCTATTTGCTCAGCAAGTGTCTGCCAACAGTAACCAAGCAAATCATATTTATCATCAAAGTAATTATAAAATGTCGCACGAGGATATTGTGCCGCTTCACATAACTGACCGACAGTGATTTCCTCAAAGGATTTCTCAGACAAAAGCATAAACATTTCCTTACTGAATGCCCTAAGTGTTCGTTTTGCTCCTTTTGTTAATGGCTTTGTAATATCGTATTTCATATCTGTCCCCTTTTGCAAAATTCAATATTTGTCTAACTTTAAACAAGTAAGTCCATTTGTCACTTGTCTTGTTGCCAGTTACAATATAGTATGAAATCAAGAATTTTACAAGTGTCTAAATTTATTCACTTGTGTAAAGGAGAGTGTTTTTATGAGTATTGCAGTTATAACCGGAGCATCTTCCGGACTTGGTGTCTGCTATGTTGACGCCGTCACAAAATTATTTCCTGAAATAGATGAACTATGGCTGATTGCCCGTCGTGAGGAACGATTAAAAGAAGTTTCTATGAAATATCCCGATAAACATTGTACAATTATTCCTATGGATATGACTGATATGAGCAGTTTCAAACTATTGGAAGAAAAATTAAAAACCAATAATCCTCAAATTGAAGTTTTAATAAATGATGCAGGTATGTCAATCGGTTCTCCTTTTGAGGATATGGAGCTTGAAAGTATGCTAAAAATCATTGACTTGAACTGTAAAGGAGCAACCGCAATAACAAAGATATGTCTGCCATATATTATAGACGGAGGTACAATTTTGGAAGTATCCTCAACCTCTGCATTTGTTCCAAACACAAACTTAATCGTTTATTGTGCATCAAAATCCTATGTATCCGCATTTTCTCTTGGATTACGTGAGGAACTTAAAGACAGACACATAAATGTATGCGCGATGTGTCCAGGTTTTATGCTTACAGAAATGACAAAACCTGAACTTACAAAAGGTCAAAGACGCTTGCCTGTAATCGATCCAAAGACTGCTGCTTTGAAATCATTAAAAGCTGCAAAAAAAGGCAGAGCCGTTTATACTACCGGTGCATTTTATAAATGCTACAGATTGCTTGCAAAGCTTATTCCACATACACTTCTTGTTAAATTTGCAGGTCTTGGATAAGGAGATAGATTATGATTTTATATTTTTCAGCAACTGGAAACAGCGAATATGTTGCCAAAAGGATTGCAACTAAAACAGGTGACATTGCCGTTTCTATTACAGATTGCTATCAAAAACAAATTTTCTCATTTGATGAGAAATACAAAACACTTGGTATAGTAAGCCCTACATACTCTTGGGGATTACCAGCTATTATAATCGAGTTTTTACAAAGATTAGATTTACGCTATAAACCGGACTACATATATTTCATTGCAACTTACGGAACAACTCCGGGACAAACTGGAAGATTTGCAGATAATATTCTTGCTCCTAAAGGCTTGCCATTGTCCACAAAATTCAGTGTGAAAATGCCAGATACTTGGACTCCAATTTTTGATTTGAGCAATAAAGAAAAAATTCAGCGTATAAATAATAATGCAGAGCATGAAATTGATTATATTATCAAGCAAATAAAAAATTTTACTATAGGGGATTTTATGAAAAATAAACTTCCTTATCCCCTTGCAAAGATAGGTTATAATATCGAATATGATTTAATGCGAAAAACAAAGCATTTTTCAGTTGAAGATACCTGCGTTGAATGTGGATTATGTGTCAAAAACTGTCCTGTTTCCGCCATTTTAATCAAAGACCATAAACCCGAATGGGTTAAGGAGCAATGCGTTATGTGCCTTTCTTGCTTACATCACTGCCCTAAATTTGCAATCCAATATGGTAAAAAAACTAAAAAGCATGGGCAATATACACATCCGTAAAATCATTTGTATAAATACTAAGATAGGAATGTATAAAAATGATCATTTAAAAACAAGCACAGCTAATGAAGATAAAAGCCGTCAGCTGTGCCTGTTTTTTTCCCTATAAACCTAACCCAAGATAAATGTTGGTAAGTATTTCTTGGAAAACTAATCAAAT
>NZ_JBKYAR010000043.1:0-15010 GCF_047023275.1 Faecalibacillus sp.
GCATTGAGATTTAGTGATTTTAAATATGATTCAAAATTTTTCGCTATTTGATTAGTTTTTCAAGAAATACTCACCAACATTTATCTTTAGTTAAGTTTTAATGATAAAATAATAAGAAAGGAGGAAAAGTTATGCCATATATATCATTTAAAACAAATCATAAATTAACTTTAAGACAAGAAAATACAATTAAATCAAAAGCGGGTGAACTTATTTCACTTATCCCTGGTAAAACAGAAAAAGCTTTAATGATTCATATGGAAGATGATCAAATTATGTATTTTAAAGGTAAAGAAATGCCTTGTATGATGATTGAAATCAATCTTTATAAAAGTGCAGAATTTGATGATAAGAAAAAATTAACAGAAGCGATGATTCAAATGATACATGAAACAACCAAAATCGACGCTGATAATATTTATGTTATTTTTCACGAATTTGATCATTGGGGACTTAATCAAACATTAATTTAAAATGAGAGCAGATAATTCTGCTCTCATTTACTTACATGTCCACTATTTAAACCTTCGTCTTTTTTATTTAAAGGAAGCCAGTCTAAAATTTTTAAAATATATCGATCCCAAAAATCCCATTCATGACTGCCAGGTCCTTCTTCATAAGTTAAATCTACTTTTTCTTCAAGTAAATAGTCTTTATATTTTCTATTTGTTTCAAGTAAAAAATCATCTTTACCAATACACATATACATATGTGGTCTATCTTTTACAGGAATCTTTTTAACTAAAGCATAGTAATCTTTATCACTCTCTTTTAATTTTGTTATATCGCCAAATAAACTTTCATAATATTTTTTAGCATCAACTCCTTGGATGATAGGAGATTTACAATCTACCCAATCATCTAACATCAAGGCACTTGAAAGACCAGCAATATAGCCAAAAGTATTGTAATATTTTAAGCCATTCACGATAGCACCGTATCCTCCCATAGAAAGACCAGCAATAAAAGTATCTTCTTTTTTATGAGAAAGTGGGAACATTGCTCTTGTCATTGATACAAGCTCTTCGCCAATAAATTGACTATATAAATTATGCGTGTTTTCTTGATCAACATAGAACATATTTTCACCACTTGGCATCACAACACACAAACCTCTTTCACTCGCAAATCTTTGAATACGTGTTCCATAGAGCCAATCATTTTGATCACCAAAGATACCATGTAATAAATAAAGTGTTTTGTATTCTTTCTTTTGAGTATAGGTCATTGTGTCCATATCTAATGTATCTGTTGGTAAAACAACAGTAACATCAACAGTTCTAAGTAATGCTTTTGATAAATAATTTAATTGAATAATAGCCATAACTACACCTTCCTTAATATATCTAATGTATGGGAACTTGCACCAATCATATCTGATCTTTCACATGTAGATAAATGATATTGCATAAAAAGTTCAAATGTTTCATCATCCATTTTATTTAAAATAGGACGCATATAATCTGCTGGTCCATCAGCAGCAATGATTTTTATTCTTTCTAAATTTAAATCTTGATTTAATTGATTGATCAATTCAATTCTGACATAACTATAAAGATCATCAATATTTGTCTGTGTTTGAAAATGTTCATCAATTTTTCCGCTTTTTAAAGCTTCTTTAATATGGCCATCTCTAAAACCATGAACAAGAACACTATAATCATTCATAACATAAGCAACTAAAATAATACCACCTGTTTTAGTTACACGTTTAGCTTCAGATAAAGCTTTGATTTTATCTTCGTAACTAAAAAGGTGATACATTGGTCCAAATAAAAGTGTTAAATCAAATGTTTCATCTTGATAGCGTGATAAATCTAAAGCAGTTCCTTGATAAGCTTTCACGTTACTTTTCTTAGCTTTTAACATTCCTAAATTATATTTAACAAGTTCAATAGCGTCTACTTCGTAACCTTCTTGGCTTAAAGCAACTGAATATCTTCCTGTTCCAGCACCGATATCTAAAATACGATCACCTGTTTTTAAATAATCATGAATATATTTCATAGATGTACGATACTCTACTTGACCATGTTTTCTTAAAAGACGTTTGTCTTCACAAAATTTTCCATAATAATTTTCTAATTCGTTCATATACTTATCCTTTTCATTGTTCTCTCTTTTTTATTGTATAATAATTTTTAAAAAGAATGTAGATATTTTACAAAAAATACTTTACAAAATTCATAAAATAGTGTAAATTAATACATGCAGTTGATACGGCGGACGTGGCGAAGTGGTTAACGCACCGGATTGTGGCTCCGGCATTCGTGAGTTCGATTCTCATCGTCCGCCCCATTTTTTAACTGTATAATAATAGTCCATGGCGGACGTGGCGAAGTGGTTAACGCACCGGATTGTGGCTCCGGCACTCGTGAGTTCGATTCTCATCGTCCGCCCCATTAGTGAAAATAAAGTCCTTGATAAAGGATTTTTTTATTTATGGAGAAGAATATGATTAAATTAGTACAACCGCAAATAACAGATTTAAAATATAGAAAGAAATTATTAAAAGATAAAAAGACAATGGCTTTTAATAAAATCAATGGTGGAATTGTTGATTTTAATGAAAAAATATGGAAGTCATGGTATGAATTATGGATGAATGATGCTAAACATTATTATGCTTATGTTTATGATGATGAAATAAAAAAATATATTGGAGAAGTATCCTATTATTTTGAAGAAGAATATCGAGAATATGTTTTAAATATTATCATTGAATATCCTTATAGACATTTAGGAAAAGGGAAGAATGCTTTAGAGCTTTTATGTAAACAAGCTAAAGATAATGGTTTACGCTTTTTATGTGATGATATTGAAAATAATAATCCAGCCAAAAAACTATTTCTTGATTTAGGTTTTAAAGAAGTTTGGTCAAGAGAAAATATAACAATGTTGAAAAAACGTCTTTAGAACCTTAATTTTGTTTTCACAAGATATACACATCTTTTGTATATACTAGAAGTAACAAAAGGAGTGATGTTTTATGAAAGAAAAGATGGATAGATATTTGATTTATTTTATTTATGTTTTTGAATTTGTTTATACGATAAGTTCACTGTATTTTAATAACTATACATCAACATATACAATTTCTATAAATCCAATAAGCATCTTTAAAATTGCTTATTGGATGATTTTTATAGTAGGTATTCTTTATGTTTTGTTTCTTGTTTATAAATTAGGACATCATGAAATTGTTGATTTGAAGAAAAATACAGGATTATTGTTTGGCGTTGTTTTTATGGATTTGGCATTATATAGATGTTTTATTATTCCAATGTTGATTGTTTCACCTGCAATGAAAATAGTTTGTATATGTTTTCTTGTTCATTTGCTTATATATATTAAAAATCGAAAAATTTATATTTTAGAAAGATGAAAGTTTGGGCTTTCATCTTTTTTTCATTTAATCATGATATGATAGAAGTGGTGATAATTATGAAAAAAATATTAATTGTAGAAGATGATCGAAGTATTGCATCTTCTTTAAAAGAAATGTTAGAGAAGAAAGGATATTTTATAGAGATTGCTGAATCTAAAAAAGAAACTTTAAAAAAAGTCAATGGATATGTTGATTTAATTCTTTTAGATATCCAACTTCCTGATGGAAATGGAATTGCTTTATGTAAAGAGATTAAAGAAAAATATGAGATGCCTATTATTTTTTTAAGCTGTTTAAATGATGAAGAAACAATTGTACAAGGATTAAATGAAGGTGGCGATGATTATATTTGTAAGCCTTTTGGAATTAAAGAACTTTGTGCCAGAATTGAATGTGCTCTTAGAAAGGTAATAAAACAACAAGGAATCTATTATATAGATGATTTAATTATTGATACTTTAAAACATAAAGTCTTTAAAGAAAATCAAGAATTAGAATTAAGTGTGATTACTTTTGCTTTATTAGTAGCGCTTGTAGAAGGTCATGGAAGAGTACTTACAAGAGATTACTTATTGATGATGATTGAAGAGATAACAGGACATGTAGTAGAAGATAATACGTTAACTGTTCATTTAAAAAGACTTAGAAAGACTTTAGGAGAGTATCATCATCATAAATATATTGAAACATTAAGGGGTGTAGGATATCGATGGAAGGTATAAAAAAAGAAAAGAATATTCATATGTATTTCATGGTTTCAATTGTATTAGCCATGTTTATGGAAATATATGCTTTTTTAATGAGATTAAATTTGTTGAATATTTTTATTTTTATAAGTTTTATTTTTTATTTGTGGAATCAAAATCATAAAAAGAAACAAATGAATTATTTAATACAATGTTGTGATGCTATTATTGAACAAAAAGAATTTGCGATTATTGATGGTGAATCTAAAGAAAGTCTTTTATCTAATAAACTATTTTTACTTAATCAAAGATATCATCAATCATTAAAAGCCATTAAAAAAGAACAACTCAAACTAAAAGACTATATCGAAGATATCTCTCATCAACTAAAAACACCTATTACCTCCATTCGTCTTCAAACAGAATTATTGCTTGAAGAAAATCAAAATAAAAAGCTGTATTCTATAGAACATCAAATTCAAAGAATACAGCATCTAGTTAATGATTTACAAACAATTGCCTTAATTGATTCTCATAATATACAATATTCTTTTAAAGAATATGATTTAGAAACTTTAATTGATGAAATAACAGAAGATCTTGATTATTTAAATCCAAAAATCCATTTAAATAAAAATACTTTTCTTTTATGTGATGAAAAATGGTTTGTTGAAGCTTTAAAAAATATTATTAAGAATTGTCTAGAAAAGAATCAAACACCTCTTGATATTTTTATTGAAGAAAGTGAAACGATTTTAAAACTTATGATTTGTGATCATGGGGGAGGTTTTAATGAAAAAGATCTTCCTTATTTATTTCAAAGATTTTATCGTGGAGAAAACTCTAAAGGAACAGGTTTAGGCCTTTATATCTCCAAAGAAATAATAGAGGCGCATCATGGCTTTATTAAAGCTTATAATCAACAAGGAGCTTGTTTTGAAATTATACTTCCTCAAGTAAAGATGAAGAAAAAAATTTAATTTCACTTAGTTTTCATGATTGGACAGTAAGATAAAGTCAAGGAGGGAAAGATATGTTTAAAACATTGCAACAACTTGCTAGAGGAAATATTCGAAAATATAGAAAACATTATCTTATTGTGACAATTATTATTTTTGTTGTTTCAACACTTGTTTTTTCAAGTTCATTTATTACTAATAACTTATCACAAATGAAAAGGTCGTATTATCTTTCAAAGTATGGTACTTGGTATACGAGAATAGAAAATATTGATGATGAGACAAGTAAAGGGATTGAAGTCTATGGTCAAGAGTATTTTAAAAATAAAATTAAATATGGTTATGTGAGTTTTCAAGGAAAATTTGAAAATTATCAAGTAGGACATATTGATAAAAATATCTATAGATTATGTCAAGTAAAGCTTATTAAAGGTAGAAAAATAAAAAACAAACAAGATATTTTAATTAATCAAAAAGTAGCTAAAAAATATAAACTTCAAGATCAAATAGAAATAGCAGGAAAAGCTTATACAATTGTTGGAATTGTAAGAACTTATAATCAAGGATTACCTGACATTTATACAAATTTAGAAACGTCTTTAAAAAAAGACTATTATTCAAATATGTCTCTTGTAACAGATAATCAGTATATTCAGTTTTTTGATGAACAAGGAAGACATGAAATAGAACTCAAGTATCAATATAATCCGTATGGTTATGATCAAAATGAAATTCATGATAAAGTTCAAGAAGCAACAAAGCAGTTACAACAATCTTTTGAATTTATGATGATTACACTTTTTGCTTTATTTGCCTTAACGTCATCCTCTTTAAAAAAGAGAATGAAAGAAATGGCACTTTATCGAGGAATAGGAATGACAACAAGACAATTGATGTTAATGGTTATTCAAGAAAATATGGTGCTTTCTTTTCTAGCAATAGCAAGTGGACTATTGATGGGGATATTTATTTCATTAAGCTATCTTTATTTTCAAAGTAAAATATATCATACATTAATTTATACTATTTCATTAAAAAATACGTTACTTTTAATTTTAATGATTATAAGTTGTATTTTTATGACGATTATTATTCCTATTTATTCAAGTTCAAAAAATGCTTTATCTGGTACTTTTGATGGTAAAAAGTTTAATTATATTCAAGTAAGATATAAAAAATTAAAGAAACAAACACTTGCTTCTTTAGCTACTAGAGAATTATGGACAAATAAAAGAATGAATATTTGTTTTTATGTATTTGTTTTAGTACTCTCTTTATATGGACTTGTTTATTTTTATCAAGGACATCCAATTCAAACAAAAAATCAAGACGAACAAAGCCAAGTCGAACTTTTTTCGGTTACTCAAGAAGAAGCAAATTTATTTTTAAAAGAATTTCCTCAAAAAGATATTATTATAAATTATCGTTCTATTGATGAAGGTGTTAATATGACTTATCGAGGTATTTCCCAATATATTGGGGAACTTTGTCAAATTTATTATTATCAAGGTAATAAGGGGGATTTAAAAGGAAGGCTTCCCCAAAAAAGTCATGAAATTGTCGTTGGTAATCATTTTAATCATGTTATTCTTTCAAAAGAATGTTATCCAAATTTAAAAGTTGAAGCGAATCAGGTAACTTTTAAAGGAAAGAAATATCAAGTAGAAAGTTCCACATCTTCTCATGATGATCAAGGAAATTATTTAGGAGATGATAATTATGAAATTGCTCTTGATGAAGTAAAACTCAATGAAAAAGTGATAATTGCAGGTGAAGAATATACCATTGTTGGAATCAATGAAAATGAATATTATAATGATTCAATGATTTATATGTCTGAAGATGATTTAAAACGATTCAATATAAGTGATGAATATTATGCAGGATATCATTGGTATCCAATAAAAGATGTTTTAAAAGTAGAAAAGTTCATGAAAAAACATTACAAAGCAAGAGTTTATGAAATGGTGTCAAGTGAAGAGTTTTCTGCTGGTTTATTTTCAACGCTAAATATTCCTACACATTTATTAATACTTGCTGTAGCTATAGGTTTTATTTTAATGATGTTTTTAAATTACAATCATATTGAAAATAATTGTCAAGATTATCTTATGTATCATATTATAGGTTTAAGTTATCGAGAAATTAAAATCAAACAATTATGGAAATCAATAAAAATGTTTTTATACACACTTATTCCTTGTATTTTTTATGAGTTGATTTTATTAAGAGAAAGTATCGATCATTATTTTCCAATAACTCAATTAATACTTTTAATAGGTATTATTTATATATTCTATGTATGTATTTATAATATTCCTTTATGGATTGTATTAAAAACACACCAAAATGAAGAAATAAGAAAGGAAGATGACTAATATGAATGTTATTTTAGAAGCAAAAGATATCGTTAAGACATATGGCTATGAAGATAATAAAATCTATGCAACCAATCATATTGATTTACAAATAGAAGAAGGATCCTTTGTTGCTATTATTGGAAGAAGTGGAAGTGGAAAAAGTACACTTCTTCATATCTTAGCAGGTTTAGTAAAACCAACAAAAGGAGATGTTTATTTGGAAGGAAAGCCTCTTTATGAAATGAACGATCATACTTTAACACGTTTTAGACGAAGAAGAATGGGTTTTGTATTTCAATTCTTTAATCTTATTTCAACACAAAATGTTTTAGAAAATATTGTTTTACCTATTCATTTAGATGATGGAAATATTGATGAAGATTATTTAAATGAAATTATTGATTTATTAGGTTTAGAAGAAAAGAAAACATCTTTTATTTATGAGCTTTCAGGAGGGCAACAACAAAGAGTTGCCCTTGCTAGAGCGTTAGCTAGTAAACCAGCCATTATTTTTGCAGATGAACCTACAGGAAATTTAGATGCTAAAAGTTCTAAAGAAGTCGTTAATTTATTAAAAATTGCTCAAAGAAAATATCATGAAACAGTTATTTTAGTAACTCATGATCAAGAAATTGCTTCTATTGCTGATCGTGTTATTACGATTGAAGATGGGAAAATTATTCATGATACAAAATAAAATGGACGATTTGTCCATTTTTTTGTAGAATAGAGTAAAGGAGATAATAATTATGATAGTAACAATTAATGGTGTAGAAAAAGAAGTCAGTAAAGAAGAAATGAAAGATCGTGTGATTGGTTATTATGATGCGGCAGGAATTAAACACTTTTATCTAGAAGTTGATGAAATGGATGATGAAGAATTAAAAGCATTATATGTAAATTCTTTTGCAAGTGAATAGTTATTATGAAATTAATTAGGAAAGATCAGGCAATTCATGTAAATAAAACAAATGGGACAGAGGTTGATTATTATTTGTTAGAAGATGCTGAAGTTCATTATAATAAAATCAATCCTCATACTTTACAAGAGTGGCATAGACATCACTGTATTTCAGAAAATATTTTTATTTTAAAAGGAGAACTTGTTTATCGTTATTTGGATGAAACAAATAAGGAACAATCTTTAAAATTAAAACAGGGAGATTTACTTTCGGTCGAAAAAGATATTCATACTTTTGAAAATCAAACAGATAAGGTTGTAGAATTTATAGTGTTTCGATATCTTCCTTCTTATAAAAATCAAAGAGAATTGATTAAAAATGATAAAGAAATGATTGAAAGGTAATACGAAAGTATTATCTTTTTTTACTAAAATTATATTTTATTAACTAATATTTAGTAAAATATATTGATAAAGTTTACTAAAGTGATAAAATGAAAGTGAGAGAAAATGGGGGATAGAAAATGAATCATCAAATTAATCGACTTATTCATTTTGGTTTACAACATCATTTAATCACAGAAGATGATGAAATTTATGCAGTAAACTTATTATTAGATTTATTTCATTTAGATTCTTTTACTAAAGAAGAAATTAATGAAGAATTGTCAGTTGCGACAGATATTTTAGAAGAAATGTTAAACTATGCGACTCAAAAAGGTTTAATTGAAGATAATATTACAGAAAGAGATCTTTTTGATACACGTATCATGAATTGTTTAATGCCACGTCCAAGTGAAGTGATTCAAACATTTAAAAAGTATTATCAAGAAGACGAAAAAAAGGCAACGACATATTTTTATGATTTATCGATTGCATCAAATTATATTCGAAAAACAAGAACGGATAAAAATATTCGTTTTAAACAATTTTATAAATATGGAGATATTGAAATTACAATCAATTTATCAAAACCAGAAAAAGATCCAAAGGAAATCATGAAGGCAAAAACAATCAAAGCCAGTGGTTATCCAAAATGTCTTCTATGTAAAGAAAATGTAGGCTTTGCTGGAAACTTTAATCATCCTGCAAGACAAAGTCATCGTGTTATTCCTTTGAATTTAAATGGACATCGTTATTACATGCAATATTCACCTTATGTTTATTACAATGAACATTGCATTGTTTTTAATGAAAATCATCAACCAATGGTGATTAATGAAAATACTTTTAGATCATTATTTTCATTTGTTAAACAATTTCCACATTATATGTTAGGTTCTAATGCGGATCTACCAATTGTTGGAGGATCTATTTTAACACACGATCATTTTCAAGGAGGACATTATACTTTTCCAATAGAAGGGGCAACGATTATTAAAGAGATATCTTTAGATCAATATCCTGATTTACAAATCAATGTATTAAATTGGCCTTTATCAACGATTCGTGTACGTTCAACAAATGATGAACAAATGATTCAATTTGCTTTAGATACTTTAAATAAATGGATTAATTATTCTAATGAAAAATTGGATATTATCGCCTATAGTAATGAAACAAGACATAATACGATTACACCGATTGTAAGAAAGAAAGATGGATTATATGAAATGGATCTTGTTTTAAGAAATAATCGTACAAGTGAAAAATATCCTGATGGTATTTTCCATCCTCATCAAAATTTACATCATATTAAAAAAGAAAATATTGGTTTAATTGAAGTAATGGGACTTGCGGTTTTACCAGCAAGATTAAAAGATGAATTAGAAGTTTTAAAAGAATGTTTATTAGGAAAAAAGAATATTTTAGAAATTCCAAATATGCAAAAACATGTAGCATGGTATAATGAATTAAAGAACCATGATTTTAATGAAGATACAGTGGATCAATTACTTAAAGAAGAATTAACACATAAATTTGTATGTGTTTTAGAAGATGCTGGTGTCTTTAAAATGAATGAAGAAGGAAAAGAAGCTTTTATTAAATTTGTAGAAATGGTAGGAGAAAAATAATGAAAAAAGCAAGTTTAGTGATTAAAGAAATTCAAGAAGGAAGTTATAATGATATTTTAAAAGTAGTCTATATTGATGAAAATCGTATTGAAAAACAACCTCAAAGATATGTAGAAGCCATTGAAAAATTTATTTCACTTTATGGTGATCAAGAAATTGAAATCTATAGCACACCAGGAAGAAGTGAAGTCAGTGGAAATCATACGGATCATCAAAATGGTGAAGTTTTAGCAGCAGCTATCAATTTAGATATTATTGCTGTTGTTTCTAAAAATGATGTCGTAAAGGTTTTATCAGATGATTATGATTTAAAAGCTATTTCTTTAGATGATTTATCGAAAAAAGAAAATGAAGTAGGTACATCTGAAGGTTTAATGAGAGGCGTTCTTGCACGTTTTAAAGAATTGGGTTATGCAATCGGTGGATTTAATGGGTATATGACAAGTGATGTTTTACAAGGTTCAGGTTTATCTTCATCAGCAGCTTTTGAAGTTATGATTGGAACAATTCTTTCAGGACTTTATAATGATATGAAAGTGGATCCTGTTGTTATTGGTCAAGTAGGACAATATAGTGAAAATGTATATTTTGGAAAACCATGTGGTTTAATGGATCAAAGTGCATGTTCAGTAGGAAGTTTAATTCATATTGATTTTAAAGATAATAGTAAACCAGTTGTTGAAAAAGTAGATGTTGAATTTTCTTCATTTAAACATAGTTTATGTATTGTTGATGTCCATGCTTCTCATGCTGATTTAACAGATGATTATGCTGCTGTTCCTTATGAAATGAAAAAAGTAGCTCAATTCTTTGGTAAAGAAGTTTTAAGAGAAGTAGATGAAAAAGATTTTTATGATCAATTAGTAGAAGCAAGAAAAGAAGTAGGAGATCGTGCTATTTTAAGAGCAATTCATTTATTTAATGAAAATAAACGTGTGGAAAAAGCAGTATCATCTTTGAAAAATAATGATTTTGAAACCTTTAAACAAGTCATTAAAGCATCAGGAGATTCTTCATATAAATACTTACAAAATGTTTATTCAAATAAATATCCAAATAACCAAGCTGTTTCTTTAGCACTTGCTTTATCAGAAGGTATTTTAGAAAATCATGGTGTATGTCGTGTTCATGGGGGAGGATTTGCAGGAACAATCCAAGCCTTTGTAGAAGATGAATATGTTGATCATTATAAAGAAGCAATTGAAAAGTATTTTGGTGAAGGTTCTTGTCATGTTTTAAAAGTAAGAAAATTTGGTGGAATGAAGGTACTTTAAGATGATTAAAATAGAAAAAGTAGAAAATGATATTGATTTAATTACAATCAAAAATGATGAATTAGAAGTTGTTGTTTCTAATTATGGATGTACGCTTGTTAAAGTGTTGATGAAAGATCAAGCAGGAAATATTGATGATGTGGTTTTAGGATATGATGATTTTAAATCTTATCAAATATTAGATGCTTATATTGGTGCTCTTGTAGGAAGAGTGGCCAATAGAATTAAAAAGGGAACTTTTGAATTAAATGGACAAACCTATCATTTACCAATCAATAATGGACCAAATTCATTACATGGAGGAATTAAAGGATTCTCTTATCAAGTGTTTGATTATCAAGTATTAGATGAAACAAGTGTTGAATTCCATTATGTTTCTAAAGACGGAGAAGAAGGTTATCCTGGTACATTAGATTTTAAAGCAATCTACTCACTTGAAGGCAATACACTTACGATGCATTATCATGCAACGACTTCTAAAGATACACTTATTAATATTACGAACCATTCATACTTTAACTTATCTGGTAAAAAAGAAAATGTGTATCAACATTTATTAAAAGTTCATGCTGATCAATTTGCTTGCATTGACCCTGATGGTCTTCCTACGGGTGAAATAAAAGACGTTAAAGGAACTTCATTTGATTTCAATGAATTTTCCTATATTGGTGATCGTGTAGATAATGATGATGAACAATTACAACTTGGTAAAGGATTCGATCATCCAATGATCTTTAATACAAAAGAGAACCAAGTAGAATTAGTTCATGAAAAAACAGGTAGAAAATTAACAGTTTCAACGACTTTACCACAAGCACAAATCTATACAGCAAATTATTTAGATGGACGTCTTGGTAAGTATGGTCAACATTACAATGCGCGTGATGCTATCTGTATTGAAACACAAAATATGCCAGATGCCATTCATTTAGAAGAAAATCCAAGTACGATTTTAAAAGCAGGCGACAGCTATGATGAAAAAACATCTTATAAATTTGAAGTTTTAAAAAATCTCTAGAGAAAATCTAGAGATTTTTAAATACAAGAATCACGTTCAATTAAAAAACAAGGTAAAAGTATTTTAATTGGTGAAATATTTTCATTATGCTTAAAAGCATCAAAAAGTTGTCTAGCTGCCATAAAGCCCATATCGAACGTTGGCGCAAAGACCGTTGTAAGAGGTGGATCAGTATAATTGGTTGTTTCAATATTGTCAAAGCCAATAATTGATACTTCCTCTGGTATTTTGATATCATATTGTTTTAAAGCACGCATGGCACCAATAGCAATAGGATCACTTGCAGCAAAAATAGCTGAAGGAAGTTTTTTGTTTTTAATAAGTTCATATGTCATATTAAAACCAGATTCGATAGAAAAAGATTCTTCGCTGATTGAATAGTCAATGTTGTATTCTTTACAATAACGTTCAAAGTATTCTTTTCTTTGATCATGATAGAGTTTATCATGAATTATTTCTTTACCGCCTAAATAAGCAATTGATGTATGTTTTTGACTTAAATATGATACCACATCTTTAACAGCATTTTTAAAATCAAGTAAAATACAACATTCATGAATAGGATCAATATTCATATCTAAAAAGATAATGTTTGAACAAAGCTTTTTGTATATTTCAATATCTTCTTGACTATATTTTCCAATACAAACCAAACCTTGAATATCTTCTAATTGATTTAAATAATCAATATCTGTTTTAAAAACACGTTTGATGGCAATTTTATTTTTAAAACAATATTCTTCTACTCCTTGACGAATACTTAAATAATAAGGATCGTTAGATTCTTCAATAGGAGACATCCATTGAATAATTCCAAGTGTCATGACTGTATCATAAATTTTTTTATTTTTCTTTTTATAACCAAGCTGATTGGCAGCATCAAGGACACGTTGTCTTGTTTCTTTAGGAACAGACAAAGTAGGATCATTATTTAAAATACGTGAAACACTGGCACTTGATACTTTCGCTAATTCAGCAATATCTTTTATTGTTGCCATAAAGACCTCCAATCTACAGCTATTTTAACATTTAGTAAATTTGAAATCAATGTTTACTAAAATATTATCTTCGTTTACAAAATGCTTGTTCAAAGGTAAAATAGGTAATAAAGAAATGAGGTAGTACAATGAAATTAAATGAATCAAAACATGGTTTTGTCGTTCAAAGAATGACAGAAGTGAGTGAACTCAATGCAACAATGTATGAAATGGAACATACAAAAACCCATTTAAAACTTGCATGGTTAAAACGTGATGAAGAAAATAAAACATTTGGAATTGCGTTTAAAACATTACCAAGCGATGATAGTGGGGTTTTTCATATTTTAGAACATTCGGTTTTATGTGGATCTCAAAAATATCCTGTCAAAGAACCTTTTGTAGAATTAATGAAAAGTTCAATGAGTACTTTTTTAAATGCCTTGACTTTTGAGGATAAAACTTTTTATCCTATTTCATCTAGAAATGATCAAGATTTTATGAATCTTACAAAAGTTTATTTAGATGCTGTTTTTAATCCTTTGATTTTAAATAAAAAAGAAATCTTTTTACAAGAAGGCTGGCATATTGAAGCTACAGAAAACCCAACTTATAAAGGAGTTGTTTTAAATGAAATGAAAGGGGCTTTTTCAAGTCCTCATGAAATCATGATGAACGCTTTGAATCGTGCTTTGTTTAAAGATAACTGTTATCAATATGTTTCAGGGGGTGATCCTGAAGCTATTACTGATTTAACTTATGAACAATTTATCCAAACTTATCAAAAATATTATCATCCTTCTAATGCCTTTGTCTTTTTAGATGGCGATGTACCACTTGATGACGTTTTAGAACTTTTAAATCAAGAATATCTTTCTTCAATGAAAGCTAATTTACCAATAGAAGGACCAGTTTATCAACAACCTGTTCAAGTTTCTAGACAAGTTGTAGATTATGAAATAGGGGAAGAAGAAAATGCAGAAAACAAATACCGCATGGCCTGGGGAAATGTCATCGGAAGTTATCAAGACTATGAAAAGGTCATTGCGATGCAAGTTTTAAGTGATGTTTTATGTGGTGATAATCAAGCTGTTTTAAATAAAGCCCTTTTGGAAAAAGGACTAGCTGAAAATGTTTATTTAGCTATTAATGATGGTGAGTTACAAAATTGGTGTCAATTGGAAGTAGATCATGTAAAAGAAGAAAACTTAGACCAAGTTAAAGAAATTGTTTTTGATACTCTTCAAACATTGATCAATGAAGGGATTGATCATCAACAGCTTGAAGCAACACTTGCTTATTTAGAATTAAATTTAAAAGAAAGAAATTTTGGAGGCTATCCTCAAGGAATTATTTTTGGTTTCCAAGTGCTAGAAAGCTGGCTTTATGGAGGAAAACCAGAAGCGCATTTAGAATATGGAAAGATCTTTGA